>NZ_JBFRGA010000010.1:0-35003 GCF_052115105.1 Chryseobacterium sp. 2TAF14 | reverse complement strand
TTCTTAATCTCGAAGACGTTGCAGTAGAAGAAATCAAAGATACAGACCCACTTTTCGGAGGCGGTCTTGGTTTGGATTCTATCGACGCTCTTGAACTTATCGTTCTTTTGGATAAAGAATACGGAATCAAATTGGCCGATCCAAAAAAAGGAAAAGAAATCTTCTCGTCTATCGATACGATGGCAAAATTCATTGAAGAAAACAGAACAAAATAATTCAATCTAACAATGTATCAATCTAGCAATGTACCAATATTGTTACGCTGCTAAATTGATACATTGGTACATTATTAAAAGATGAGTCAAAAAATTGCCATTACAGGAATGGGCATCATTTCCTCCATCGGAAACAACGTAGAGGAAAATTTGAGTTCGTTAAAATCCGGAAAACACGGTATTTCAGATATCAAATTGTTTGAAACCCGTCATTCCGGAACCATTAAAACCAGCGAAATCAAATTGTCTAATGAAGAACTGGCGCAAAAACTTCAGCTTAATGAAGATCATAATGCGACAAGAACTTCTTTATTAGGAATGGTTGCTGCAAAAGAAGCTGTAGAAAATGCCGGAATTTCGGATATTAATCAATATAAAACCGGACTGATTTCCTCAACCAGCGTTGGTGGAATGGATATTACCGAAAAATATTTCTACACCTACGAAGATTTCCCTGAAAAGCAAAAATACATTGACTCACACGACGCCGGAAATTCATCCTTACTGATTGCTGATTACCTTGGCTTAAAAGGTATGGTTTCGACCATAAGTACGGCTTGTTCGTCTGCCGCTAATGCAATTATGATGGGCGCAAAGCTGATTAAAAACGGAGTTTTAGACCGTGTAATTGTTGGCGGAACAGATTCACTTTCAAAATTTACTCTGAATGGATTTAATACGTTGATGATTCTTACCGATTCTTACAACACGCCTTTCGACAACGATAGAAAAGGATTAAATCTGGGTGAAGCTGCCGCTTTTATCGTTTTGGAGTCTGATGAAGTTGTGAAAAAAGAAAATAAAAAAATAATCGGTTATCTTTCAGGATATGGAAATGCGAATGATGCGCATCACCAAACCGCTTCTTCGGAAAACGGACAAGGTGCATTTTTGGCAATGGAGAAAGCATTGAAAGTTTCAGGTTTAGATAAAGAAAACATCGACTACATCAACGTCCACGGAACAGCAACTCCGAATAATGATTTGTCGGAAGGAATTGCGATGATAAGAATTTTTGGTGAAAACAAAGTTCCGGAATTCAGTTCTACCAAAGCGTTTACGGGTCATACTTTGGCTGCAGCCGCAGGAATTGAAGCGGTTTATTCATTATTGGCAATTCAAAATAATATCATTTTCCCCAATCTGAATTTTAAAACAAAAATGGAAGAATTTGATTTAACGCCTGTTACCGAGTTAAAAGAGAAAAATATCAATCACGTTCTTTCCAATTCGTTTGGTTTTGGAGGAAATTGTTCAACCTTAATTTTTTCAAAATCGTGAGTGCCGTTTATATCAACAGTGCAGCCTGCATCTCGGTTCAGGACACTTTAAACGAGAATTTTTTCCAAAATTTAAAACCGGAAAATTCAGTTCAGACTTTAAAAGCAATTGAACCCAATTACAAAGAATACATTCCGCCTGCAATGAGCAGAAGAATGTCTAAAACTGTAAAAATGAGTTCCGTAGCATCACAATACGCTTTGAAAGAAGCCGGAATCGCAAATCCTGATGCAATCATCGTAGGAACCGGAATGGGCTGTTCTCAGGATTCTGAAAAGTTTTTGAAAAATGTGATTGATAATAATGAAGAGTTCCTCACTCCGACCTATTTTATTCAGTCGACTCACAACACCGTTGCTGGACAGATCGCTTTAGGTTTGCAATGTCACGCTTATAATTTCACGTATGTGAACACTTCTTCGTCTCTGGAATTTTCGTTTTTAGATGCGAAATTGCAGATCAATGACGGTGAAGCAGAAAATATATTAGTCGGTTCAACAGACGAACAAACCGAAAGAACAATGGAATTGTACAAACTTAACAATACCATTAAAAAAGAAGAAAATTTTCCCGTTGATTATATAAATTCAAAAACCGACGGTGTTATTTGGGGTGAAGGCGCCAGTTTTTTTGTCTTAGGAAAAGATAAAACAGAAAATTCTTACGCACAACTCAAAGATATTCAATTAAGTAATAAATTAGATTTAGAAGAAACTCAACAATTTATTAAAGATTTTTTGTCTAAAAATAATCTGAAAAATGATGAAATTGATGCTGTCATTTTAGGTTTCAGCGCAGATGAAAAATCTGATGTTTATTATCAAAAAGCAATGGATTTATTTCAAAATTCGGCGCTGTTATATTACAAACATTTGAGTGGAGAATTCAATACAGCAAGCGGTTTTTCAACATTTATGGCTTGTCATATTCTGAAAAATCAGGAAATTCCGGAAGTGATGATGATTAATGATTTAAAGAAAAAAGAAATTAAAAACGTTCTTTTATATAATCATTTGGGCGGAAATGACCATAGTTTGGTTTTGCTGGAAAAGGCTTAAAGTTAAAAAGTTAAACCTTCAAGGTTTTTAAAACCTTGAAGGTTTAGAAAAATCATAAAGATGAAACATTACCCTTTTATCCTATTTTATCTTTTCTGCAACGTGTTTATTTATGCGTTTCAAGGAAGTTTTTGGGTGTATTTGTTTTGTTTTTTACTTTTTTCTGCGGTTATCATTTGGGGATCTTTTGATATCACATTAGGATATTTTGTCAATAATTTTACGCACAAACGAACAAAAATCAAAGAAGTCGCTTTGACTTTTGATGACGGTCCTACAGAATTTACTCCGAAATTTTTAGATCTATTAAAAGAAAATAACGTAAAAGCTACTTTTTTCTGCATCGGAAAACAGATCGAAAAACACCCCGAAACTTTTCAAAGAATTATTTCGGAAGGTCATACGATTGGAAATCATACGTTTTCACATTCCAATAATACCGGTTTTTTATCTACTCAAAAAATGGTTGAAGAAATCGAAAAATGTGATGAAGTGATATTGAAAGTCGGAAATATTAAAACAGATTTGTACAGACCACCTTTCGGAGTTACGAATCCGAATATCGCAAAAGCCATTAAGAAAACCCATAAAAAAAGCATCGGCTGGAATGTGCGTTCTTTAGATACAATCACAGAAAATGAAAAGAAAATCTACAAAAGAGTCACGAAAAACCTAAAAAAAGGAAGCGTTATTCTTCTTCACGATACTTCGGAAAAAACGTATAATGTTTTGGTAGATTTATTGCTATTTTTGAAAGATAAAAAGTATTCAACTTTTACGGTTGATTAATAATTTTTTACCCGCAAAAGTCACAAAAGTTTTTGAACACATTAGTTACCTGCAGTTATAGATTCGCTGTATTATAAGAACACATTAGTTTTTTGAAAATCTTTGATTTTCATCTTTTGCGAACTTTTGTTTTTTCAAATATTAAAACGAAAGTATCATAATCTTTTGTGCCTTTTGTGGTTAAACTTAAACAATAAAATAATGATTAAAAATATAATTGTAGTAACATTTTTATTAGTTTCAAGCTTCATTTTTGCTCAGAATACAGCAATGAGCGCAGCTGAAGCAAAAGCATTCGTAACCAAAGTTTCATCGGAAACCAAGGAAATAAAAACCTTACAAGCCGATTTTATTCAAACCAAAAAAATGGATTTTTTGGATAAAAACATTATTACTTCCGGCAGAATGTCTTTAAAATCACCGAATACGTTGAGCTGGAAATACACAAAACCATATCAATACAGCATTATTTTTAAGGAAAATAAAATCTTCATCAATGATCAGGGAAAAAAATCTTCGGTTGATGCTAAAAGCAAAACTTTTGAAAAAATCAATAAACTGATTGTGGGAAGTTCAAACGGAAAAATGTTCAGCGACCCGGAATTTGCGGTTGCCTATTTTAAAAACGGAACTTCAAACATCGCAAAGTTTACTCCGAAATCTGCTCAATTACTGAAATATATCAAACAAATTGAACTTCATTTTCCTAAAAACCAAACGACGGTTTCGCAGGTAAATATGACCGAAGCTTCGGGAGATACAACGAATATTGTTTTCAAAAATACAAAGATCAATGCGCCGATTCCTGCATCAGAGTTTTCTTTATAGCCTGATTTTTTTGCTGTTTGTTTCTTGCAAAACTTATCAACTTATAGACGTAAAACCGATTTCAAATTCTGAAAAAACAGTTGAAAATTTATATTTTTCTTCCACAGAAGATTATGTGTATAAATGCCAAATGGATATTTATAAAAATCACGTCAGCGGAATTTTAATTATCAAAAAAATCAACGAACAATTTCACAGAGTTGTGCTAACTTCCGATTTTGGAAATAAACTGATTGATTTTGAAGTTTCGGAAAATGATTTTAAACTGAATTATGTTCTTCCGGATTTGGATAAAAAAATCGTCATTAACTTTTTAAAGAATGATTTTCAGGAACTTTTAAGACAAAAATATCCTGTGAATGAAAGTTTTGAAAATGAAAATTCTAAAATTTATCTTTCAAAAATTGATAAAAAAAACTATTATTTGTTTTTCAACAAAGAAAATAATCTGCTCAAACAAATCATTTATACCAAGAACAATAAGGAGAAAATCGATTTTAGTTTTGATGCAAAAAAACATATCTTCGCAAATAGTTTGAATCTTCAACATAAAGATTTCAAAATCAATATAAAACTATTTCAAATCACTGAAACTGAATAAATAATGCAGACCATTCTTACAGATTTTTACACTTTAGAATCATCTGAAAAAGCAGAAAACGGGAGTTTTATTGCAAATATTTCCCTGAATAAAAATCACGATATTTTCAAAGGGCATTTCCCAGGAAATCCTGTTACACCGGGAGTTTGTATGATGCAGATTGTAAAAGAACTGACTGAGGAATTTACAGGCAAAAAACTGTTTCTAAAATCGGCTTCCAATGTGAAGTTTATGGCAATTATCAATCCTTTTGAAACACCTGATTTAACGCTTCAACTGGATATTAACGAAGGCGAAGAGGAAATCAAAGTAAAAAACACCACTTCTTTTGGCGAGACTATTGCATTAAAAATGTCGGTAAATTATAAAAAACAGACATTATGAAACTGATTTTCTCGTTTTTGACCGCTTTTTTTCTGTTCTTTCAATCAGACCTTGATGCTTTGAGAAACAGTTATGAAAAGGCAAATTCGTCAACTGCAAATACACAAAGTTTCATTGATATCGCTGAAAAGCAAACAGGTTCTGATGCCGTAACCAACGGCTACAAAGCTGCTGCGAAAATTATGGAAGCGAAAATCGTAGCCAAAAACAGAAAAGCGCTCGTAAAATCCGGTGCGACAAGTCTTGAAAGCATTATTAAAAGCAATCCGAATAATGCAGAATTGAGAGTGATAAGAATGAGTATTCAGGAAAATATCCCTAAAATTGTAGGTTATCGCGGAAGTCTGAAGGAAGACAAAACCTTTCTTTTAAATAATTACAGCAAACAAAATGCTGCATTGAAAAGCTACATCAAAAAATTTGCAGCGCAATCTAAGACAATGACAGCCGCAGAAAAAGCAATGTTAAAATAAAACAATGACCCTTCCTGAAGTACAAAATGCAATTTCTGAAAAGAAAATCTGCGTTTTAATTCCTACTTACAATAACGAAAAAACTCTTAAAAGAGTGATTAACGGCGTTTTACATTACACCGAAAATATTATCGTTATCAATGACGGCTCTACCGATTCTACTTTACAGATTTTAGAAAAATATTCGGTTACGGTTATTAATTTACCCAAAAACAAGGGAAAAGGAAATGCGCTTAAGTTAGGTTTCAGAAAAGCAAAAGATTCAGGCTATGATTACGCCATAAGCATCGATTCAGACGGGCAACATTATCCCGACGACATTCCCGTTTTTGTAGAAAATCTGTTGAAAGAAAACGAAGATGTCTTACTGATTGGGAACCGAAATATGTCGCAAGACGGCATTCCGAAAAAAAGCAGTTTCGGGAACCGTTTTTCTAACTTCTGGTTTTGGTTTGAGACCGGAATCAGGCTTGAGGACACGCAATCCGGTTATCGTCTTTATCCTTTATATAAAATTCCGAAAAAATATTTTACGCCAAAATTCGAGTTTGAAATTGAAATTATTGTAAGAACAGCTTGGAGACACGTTCCGGTAAAAAATGTTCCGATAAAAGTTTTGTACGACCCTGCAGAAAGGGTTTCGCATTTCAGACCGTTCAAAGATTTTACGAGAATCAGCATTTTGAATACGATTTTGGTAACGATCACTTTATTTTACATTATTCCGAGAAATTTTGTAAATAATTTCAAAAAAAAAAGCTTTAAAAAGTTCATCAAAGAAGATGTTCTGGAAAGCGACGGAACCAACCGTACAAAAGCTTTTTCTATTGCACTTGGCGTGTTCATCGGACTTTCTCCGTTTTGGGGATTTCAGACTTTGCTGGTGATTTCTCTGGCTGTACTCTTCAAACTGAATAAAGTTTTGGCATTTGTAGCTTCCAATGTCAGTTTGCCGCCGTTTATTCCGTTCATTATTGCGGCTTCATTATTTTTGGGAGCGCCTTTCGTTTCAGGAAATTCTAATATTTTGAGTCAGGATCTGAATTTTGATCTGGTTAAAAATAATTTGTTGCAATATATTATCGGAAGCCTTATTTTGGCGACAACACTATCCGCAGTTTCGGGAATTGCTGCTTTTTTGTTTTTGAATAAGGTAAATCCTGAGAATAATTGAATTTTTAAACCATTAAGATTTGATTAAGTATTTAAGAATATTAAGTTTTGCTTCGCAATTAGCTTAAAAATTAAAATAATTTTCCTTACTCAACTTAACTTCTTAAATAATCTTAATGATTTAATTGTCATTCTGACGAAGGAAGAATCTCACTTAACATTTTATAGATTTCTCACTACACTTCGTTTCATTCAGAATGACAGATAAGATGTTTAATCACTTCAATTTCCTCAAAGTTTTCTTCAAATACTTTTCAACATTTTCTTTATCGGGAATGGTTGTAATTTCCTTCGTCAAAGCTTTTTCAAATTCAATCTTCGCCTTTGAATATTCTTTTTGCTTAAAATAATATTTCCCGGATTGATAATAAACAAGCCAAAAATCAGGATTCAAAGATTGATAATACGGAATAGAATCTTCAGTCAATAAGATGTTATCTTTTTCAATAGCATCATTAATTTCAGAACTTATTATTTTTGAAATCTCATAATTTTCAAATTCCTGAGAATCTACAAACGGATCTTTAGCAATATTCAATTCCGATTTTGCAAATTCACCGATTTTCAATCTTTTATCAGAGAAAATTTCGTTTAAATCATAACAAACGAATTCGCCCAGCTGATACGGATTTGAAGAAATCCAAACCAGTTTTTTCTGTGGTGAAAAAATAACTGCGTGGTGCGCCAAAAGCTGGTTAATCGCTTTTTCATTTCCATAACCAATTTTTTCACCTTTCAATCCCGATTTATCTCTTAAAATTGCTGCCATTTTTTCAGGATTGAGTTTTTTATTTTCCTGCAAAAGTTCCTGAAGCTTTTCGTAACGGTATTCGGAATGGCTTTCTACAATATGTTTTTGGTTTCTTTTATCGTTTTGATAATCTTCTGACTGAAAATGATTGGTACAAAAAATCTTGCTTGAATTAGGAACACCATAAACACCGAAATTTTTAGGTGAAACTTCAATAATGACCGCTTTTTTATCATTTGCACTTCCTACCAAAATAGATTCTGAAACGAAAACTTTTCGCTTTTTGGCAATCTCAATCGCCTCGTCAATATTTTTAGCGTATTGCAGAATTTCCCTTGTCACCAAAGAAATCGGCGTCTTTGCCGTCAACGGAATTTTAGATTTTCCGGCATTGATGGTCACCGTAATTCCTTCCTTATTCATCCCGGAAACTACACCAATCATTCCGGGCCAGCTTACCGACAGATACGGAATTCCGTTTTCGGGTTCTACAAATTCTACCAATTTATTTTTAGCAAATTCATCGCCGACATAAAAATCGAAATTTCTCCCGATCAGCAAATCGCCATCTTCTGTATTTTCATTCCAAATTGCAAGCGAAGTACAGCCAACAACCATCAAATCCTGCATTGCGTGACCAATATCGTGCGCTCCGTGCAAATACATTGCTCTTCTGAATTTTGGCGCTATAAAATCATATTTATCTGATGAATATTGAGATAATCCGTACAATTCAGCCTGAAAATCTTCACGAACATTCAGATACATTTTCCGGTTGTACCATTTGAGGAAACCTCTCAACAATTTTTGTTTAAATTTTGACGGTACAAAACCTTCCACCTTTGAAAAGAAAATTTCTTCCTGTTTCTGCATTAAATTTTGCGTTAAAGCTCCATTGTTGCAACCCAATTGCAGAGGATTTCCTTTAATGTAGAGTTCCCAAAGCTGTTGTTTATTTTTGGTTAAATAGTTTTGATTAAAGCTAAAAGTGGAATCGTTAATCGTATTAATTTTAGGAATTTTTAAAGAATATTGACTTACATCCGGAATGTGTTTTATGGATTTTCTGACACCGCAGGAAGTGAGATTGAGAAGAATGATAAGGCTTAGAAAAAATGAAATTAAATGCTGAATTTTGTCCTTTTGGCTAACGAAAGATTTCAACCTAAATGGAGATTCTTCATTACGCTTCGCTTCATTCAGAATGACAAACTGCATATTATTTTTCATTGTTATTCTTTTTAATCATTTGTGTCAAACGTTCATCAATTTTTTCTTTACCTAAAATTTCAGCACAGGTATTGAAAGCCCCAATTGTACAGCCCAAAATTCCGTGCATATTGACAGACTGTCCGGTCAGAAAAAGATTGTCAATTTTTGTACGTGGCGAAACCATTGTTTTTAAAGGGTTTTCAGAACTTTTGATATAACCGTACATATTTCCTTCAAAACTTCCGATATAATCGCGGTAAGATAAAGGTGAAGAGGTATAGATATTTTTAATTGAATTTCTTAAATTCAGGATTTTCTTTTCTAAAGCATTAATTATTTTTTCAGCCTTTTCCTGCTTGAATTTTTCGTACAAAACACCTCTTTCATTTTCATCTGCAACAGTATTGAATGTATTTTTCCATTGCTCTGCTTCACTGAAATCCATATAAGAAATGGCAGTTAAACTTTCTGCAAATTCGGAATGATTTTTAGATTGCGTAGAAGAAAGCATATAAGTTTCCGGCCAAGATTTTTTGCTGTATTGATAAGCATTCCAGACCATTTCTTCTGAAGAATAATGATAAATGTTATAATTGAAATTGGGAATTGTTTGTGGTTTCAAAACCAGATAAACACTGAAACACGATGAGACAGGTTCCCAACTTAAGATTCTGTTTAAGAAAGATTTTTTCAGCCTTTCTTCACCGATTAGTTTAGTTAAAGAACGGATTTCTATATTCGAAATAAACTGTTTTGCAAAATATTCTTTTCCGGATTTTGTTTTTACAGAGCTTAAAGTATTATTTCCATTAAAAAAAATCTCAGAAACTTCTGAATGTTTATGTACGTCTGCGCCATATTCTCTCAGCTTTCGGATCAAAAGTTTTGAGATCTGGCTTCCTCCTTTCACGCATTTGTAAGAACTTTGAATGTAAGAATTCACCGTTAAAGCGTGAACATAAAACGGAATATTTTCAGAATCTCCCGCATACAAAAAATTAGAACCCAGCAAAACCGCCTGCAGCTTTTTGTCTGAAGTGATCGATTCTATAAATCTTTTTGTATTCAAATGAAGAATTTCTTCGTTATAATGGTCATTCCCGATTACATTATATCTCGGAAAGTGATTGCAAACACGCTGAATTTCTTCGCAATAATCTTCTAAATTTTCTCTTTCTTCAGGAAAATATTTAGATAATTGCTCAACAAAATTATCATAACCTTGAGCGTGCGGATATTCAATTTCATCGTCTGCAAAAGTGATTTTATCGTAACCATTTTCATCCATTTTCTGGAGCTCTAAATCATCCATTATTTCAAGATACGAGAAAAACTGATGTAGGTTTTGCCCTTTCGAAAGCCCGCCCAAATAATGAACTCCGGTGTCGAAAATTAATTTATCTCTTGAAAATGTTTGTAAATTTCCGCCGTACTGATTGTTTTTTTCCAAAACGCAGACTTTTAAACCTTCTTTCGCTAGAATAAGAGCCGAAACAAGACCTCCTATTCCGCTGCCGATAATCAATATGTCGTATTGTTTTTTCAAAGAAAATATTAATTCGTTGTAAGTTTTAATTAACGCAAAGATTTTTTTAAAATTATTGAAAATATTTTCGTTTGCAAAAGCGTTTGACTTCGTCGAATCTTCGATTTCATTCAGCAAAGTAAACAATATTTTGCGATTATAAAGTATTAAAGGGCATTTTTTATTTCCCGCAGATAACACAGATTTTCACGGATCTATTTTCTTAAATCTTCAAGCTTTTTCCTTGCCTCTTTTCTATAGAATCACTTGCAGCCCGACTTGAACGGAGCTCTTTTTGTGAAGCGAAGCGGAACAAAAAAGCGGGAGTGGAAGGCGGAAATAGCTGCCCAAAGTAAAAAATCAATCGATATCGTCCCAAAAATCGAAATAATTGAACCATTGAAGCGGATATTTCTGAATCATTAATTCAAGATTTTGAGTGTAAGAGTTTAAAAGTCCCTGCGAATCTCTTTTTTTTACGTTCTGAGCGACTCTTGCGTATAAATGGTAATGAAGATTTTTTTCTTTCATCACATAAACATAAACCACCGGAACGCCCAATCTTGAAGCAATCATAAAAGGACCAGCCGGAAATTTTGCGCTTTTTCCGAGCAAATCGGCTTCGAGAAATTTGGAGCCTTCAAAATAACGGTCGCCTGTAAAGCAGATCAACTCGTTTTTTGAAAGGGCTTCGTTGATATCGAAAATATGCGACATATCTTCTTTTACATAAATGAATTTCATGTTTGTCGCTTTTACAGAGACACTTTCGAGATATTCTTTAATGATCGTAACTTCCTGATCTGTTGTGACTAAATTGATCTGACAATCGAAATCGATATCGGCAAAAAAATGTTCTGCAATTTCGAAATTCCCGATGTGTGCACTGATGAGAACACCGCCTTTTTTTTCGGCTAAAAGGTTGCGAAGGTTTTCTATCCCGTCAAATTCGTAGGTGTATTTTTCTCTTAATCCGGCAGAAATAGCGGTTTTATCGATCAGAATTGTTCCGAAAGTGAAATAGCTTTTAAATAACGAGATTTTTGTTTTCCAAAAGCCATAATTTAATCTTTTTTGGAAGTAATATCTGTAGTATTTATTGCTCTTTTTTTCGAATAAAAAATAATAAAAAGCGACAAAATAAAGGACAAAATATGAACTTCGGACTCCCGTATTTCTAATGCACCAAACGAAGATTCTATATCCTAAGATGGTACCTTTAGATTTGCCTTTCCACTTGTTCATACTATTAATTTAACAATGTATCAGTCTAACAGCGTAACAATATTTAAAACTTTGGGAAACTGTTAAATGTTATATCGTTACATTTTTTGAGTAAATTTTTAATCGATAATTATGCGTTTTTCTGAGTGATTTTGTTCTCTATTGTCGAATAGAAATCATCAAAAGTAATGATATCTTTAAAGTCTGCCTCACCTAATTTCACCCCAAAATTTGATTCGATTACCACAACCAAATCTATATAATCTAAACTGTCTAAACCCAAAGTTTTCTTAAAATGGGCATCATTACTGATTTCGTCACCATCTACCTCAAACTCATTGATTAAAAAATCATTAGCAATGGCAACAATTTTTTCTCTTTCCATGTTTTTTATTCAAATTTTTTAACGATTAATGCGGAATTGGTTCCCCCAAATCCGAAAGAATTCGACAAAAATACGTCAATTTTTTGATTTTTTGTCTCAGCGATAAGATTTATCTTTTGAGCCTCTTCATCAGGATTTTCTAAATTAATATTCGGTGCGACAAAATCGTTCTGCATCATCAGAATCGAGTAAATCACTTCACTTGCTCCTGCCATCCAACATTCGTGACCAGTCATTGATTTTGTAGAACTTACCGGAACTTCACTTCCGAAAATTTCGTGAATTGCTTTTGCTTCATTCGCATCACCAATTGGTGTTGAAGTCGCATGAGCATTAATATAATCAATATCTTTTACGTCTAAACCTGACTGTTTTAAAGCACGGTTCATTGCTAAAGCCGGGCCGTCAACATTTGGCGTGGAAATATGTCCGCCATTTGAAGAAAAGCCGTAACCTACGATTTCTGCAATGATATTTGCACCTCTTTTCTGAGCTGATTCTAAACTTTCAACAATTAAAGTTGCCGCACCACCACTCGGAATTAAGCCGTCTCTTTCAGCATCAAAAGGTCTTGAAGCTTTTGTAGGCTCATTTTCACGAACTGAAAAAACACCTAATCCATCAAAACTCGCCATCGAATATTTATTGGTTTCCTGAGCACCACCACAAACAATCATCTCCTGAAAACCGTTTTTGATCATCATATAAGCCAATCCCAAAGAGTGGGAACCGCTTGCGCAAGCTGCACTGATGGTAAGATTGATTCCTCTTAATTTAAAAATAGTGGAAAGGTTCATCGTTACCGTAGAATTCATCGACTTAAAAATCGCACCGGAACCCATCAAAGTGGTATCTTTTTTTTCTCTTGCAATATCAATAGATTCTACGACTGCTTTTGAAATGCTGTCGTTTCCGTATAAAATTCCGACTTCGTTTTGGTCTAAAAAGTCTTGGTCAATATTTGCCTGCTTTAAAGCATCAAGCGTTGCGATATAAGCATATTCGCTTTCTTCGCCCATGCTTACGCGTTGACGTCTGTTGAGAAGATTTTTCAGATCCGGTTTGGGAACAACTCCTGTAAGACCTGATCTGAAACCAAATTCTTTTCTTTCATCGACTAAAACAATTCCCGATTTTCCTTGATACAGGGATTCTTTCACTTCTTCCAAAGAAGTGCCGATGCAAGAATAAATTCCCATTCCGGTAATTACAACCCTATTTTCCATGCTTTTCAAATTTAGCAATGTATCAGTTTACCAGTGTAACAATTTTTCAATTAAATCAATTGTTAAATTACTACATTGTTAGATTGTTACATTATTTAAGAGTAGATTCCGCCGTTAATATTAATCACTTCACCTGTAATATACGATGACTTTTTAGAAGCTAAAAACGCAACTAAATCCGCCACTTCTTCCGCTTCCCCGAATCGGTTGGCAGGAATCATCGCTTTTAGTTCATCTTCATTGAATTCCTGCGTCATGTCTGTTTTGATGAATCCTGGTGCGACTGCATTTACAGTGATATTTCTTTTTGCCACTTCCTGTGCCAAAGCTTTTGTAGCTCCTACCAAAGCACCTTTTGCCGCAGAATAATTGGTTTGTCCTGCTGTTCCCTTCACTCCGGAAACAGAAACCATGTTGATAATTCTGCCATATTTGTTACGCAACAATTTTTGAATAAAGAAATTCGTCACGTTGAAAAAACCATTTAAACTCGTGTTAATCACAGCGTTCCAATCTTCACTTGGCATCCACATGAACAATCCGTCTCTTGTAATCCCGGCATTGTTTACGATAACCTCAACTACGGATTTGGGATTATTTTCCTGCCATTCCGTTAAAACTTTTTGAGTTTCTTCCGCATTTCCTACATCGAATTTCAGAATTTCTCCTGTTGAGCCTAATTCTTCAACCTTAGCTAAAGTTTCCTTTGCTGCAGTTTCGTTTGAAGTATAATTAATTAAAATATGGTAATTTTTCTCTTCAGCCAGTTTTATACAGATTGCTCTTCCGATTCCGCGGGAGCCGCCTGTTATGATTGCACATTTCATATGCGTTCTTATTTTTTGATATTTTTATTAATAGGATTTTATCCTATTCTTTGCTAAATCGTCCCTTCGGGACTTTAAAATATTTACTATTTTTTTAAATATTTTTTTACTTCCTTCAAATAAGGATACATTATCATATCACTTGTAAACGCAGGAATAATTTTTCTGATTTCATCATACAATTCTTTTGTTTTTGATGAAACTTTATCCTGAAAACCAAGATATTCAATCGCCTGGACAATCGTAATTGCTTCAATGGAAAGAACTTCAAAAGCATTTTCAATTACCTTTCGGCAAATTACTGCGGCATTAGTTCCCATGCTTACAATATCCTGATTATCATTATTATTCGGGATACTGTGAACATACATCGGATTTGACAACATCTGGCTTTCCGCCGTTGTAGAAGTTGCTGTAAACTGAACGCCCTGCATCCCAAAATTAAATCCTAATTTACCTAAATTTACAAAAGGCGGCAAAATTTCATTAATTTTTGAGTTTAAAAGATAATTTAATTGTCTTTCAGCCAACATGGTCAGCTTTGTTACAACGATTTTAAGCTTGTCCATTTCCAAAGAAATATAGTCTCCGTGGAAGTTTCCTCCGTGGTAAACATGCTGGTCTTCAACATTGATAATAGGATTGTCGTTTGCCGAATTGATTTCGTTTTCCAATACTTTTTCAGTGTATTCCAACGTATCTAAAACAGGTCCTAAAATCTGCGGAATACATCTCAACGAATAATATTCCTGAACTTTTTCTTTAAAAACCTTTTCCTGTTCTTCGAAATGGGTATATAAATGGTCGGCTCTTTTCCTGATTAATTTACTGTCAGCTAAATGATTACGCATTTTTTCGGCGATTTTCTGCTGACCAGCGTGAAGTTTTGTGCCGTTCAGAACTTCCGAAAAATGATCATCATAAGCCTGCACTATTTCGTTGATTGCACAAGACAATTTAATGGATATTTCCGTTAACTGGCTGGCTTTATAAGCATTCACGATTCCGATTCCGGTCATCACAGAAGTTCCGTTCATCAGACCTAAACCTTCGCGAATTTCAACTTTTATAGGCTCTAAACCTTCAATTTCAAAAACTTCTTTGGTAGACTTTCTTTCTCCTTTATAAAAAACTTCGCCTTCGCCGATTAAAACTAAAGCCAAATGTGCCAACTGAACTAAATCCCCACTTGCACCAACACCGCCATGTTCGAAAATTAACGGCGTAACATTTCTGTTTATTAATTCTTTAAGTAAATTCACAACAGAAATATGCACACCAGAATTCCCTCTTGACAAAGTATTCATTCTTGCCAACATACAAGCTTTTACTTCATCTGCAGGAAGCGGGTTCCCAATACCTGAAGAATGGCTTCTGATCAGATTATATTGAAGCTGGTGTGTATCTTCGTCACTGATTTTAAACTGAGCCATCGGTCCGAAGCCGGTATTCACACCATAAATTACTTTATTTTTTGAAAATTCTTTAAGAAAAGAAAAACCCTCATTCACTCTCTGGAGAAGTGATGAATCTAATTCTATGCTTTCGTTTTCGATAATAATTCTCTGAAAATCTTTCAGTTCTAAAAATTTATTTATTTTCATTAATTAAAGTAATAAGAGATAATTTTGTAAAATATAATTAATTGTCACTAATTTTGCGCAAAGATAAAAAGTTTTATTAAACAAATGGACAAAGAAATTGTTGATGTTCTGGTAATTGGAGCAGGGCCTTCCGGATGCGTGTCTTCTGCTTATTTAAAGAAGAACAATATCAACGTAAAAGTTGTTGAAAAAACAAAATTCCCGAGACTTGTGGTGGGCGAAAGCTTAATTCCGAGAGTTATGGATCACTTTGATGAAGCCGGATTATTTCCTGCATTAGACAAAATGGGCTTCGAAAAAAAATTAGGTGCGCGTTTTATGCGAGGAGATGAAGTGTGTATTTTTGATTTCAGCAATAAATTCGGAGAAGGATGGGACTGGACGTGGCAGGTTCCGAGAGCAGACTTTGACAATACTTTGGCTCAGGAAGTTATCAACAAAGGTGTAGATCTTGAATTTGAAACCGAAGTTATCGGCATTGAATTCAACGGAACAGATTCTATTACAACCGTAAAAAATAAAAATGGAGAAATGAAAGAAATTCACGCAAAATTTGTCATTGATTCCAGCGGTTACGGAAGGGTTTTACCGAGACTTTTAGATTTGGAAAAACCATCAAAACTTTCTCCGCATTCAGCCATTTTTGCTCACGTAGAAGATATCAACAGAGAAGAAGGCGTGGAAGGAACATTGATTTCTTTTGACATTATAGAAACCGAAGTCTGGCTTTGGGTAATTCCTTTTTCAAACGGAAACACAAGCATTGGAATTGTAGGACCGACCGAATATATTAAAAAATTATCTGAAAACGGAGATACTACCGAAGCTTTAAGAAAAGCAATTTCTTTATCAGATTATTATGTAAAACGTTTCGGTGATGTAGAATTTTTATTTGAGCCAAAACATTTGAAAGATTATTCTTGTTCGGTTAAAAAATTATTCGGAGACGGTTTTGCTTTAACGGGAAATGCTTCGGAATTTCTTGATCCTGTATTTTCTTCCGGAATGGCTTTTGCAACCGAAGGCGGAATGACCGCTGCAAAATTAGCAATCAGACAACTGAATGGCGAACAAATAGACTGGCAAAAAGAATTTGCAGATTACATTTTGTACGGAGTAAACGTTTTTACAACCTACGTAAAAGAATGGTATACCGGAAATCTTCAGGAATTATTTTTTCACCAGCCGGAAAACCCTGATGTGAAAAGAAAAATTTGCGCAGTTTTGGCAGGCTATGTGTGGGATAAGAAAAACACTTTTGTAAGAATACACGACACTGCAATTGTAAATCTTGCAAATTTTATAAAAGCAGAAAAACAACAAGCATAAAAAACGGTCTGAGAATCTTCAGACCGTTTTTTGTTTCTAACTTATTTGAATAAAACCTATCTTAAATCGATAAACGTAATCGGCTTTCGGCTATTCGGATTGAAAACGATTTTAGACAAAACATCAAAATCGACCATCTCAATTTTTGGAGTAACCCTCAATTTTGCACGGAAATGATCTCTCACTTCATTCACAAAGTTTTCATCATTATTTTCTGTGCTTAATTTGATAATAATTTCGTCCAAACCAATTTCGTTGGAATGAATCACAATCTGATAACAGGAAATCCCGTTAAAATCATTCAAAATATCGTTCATTGCTGGTGGATACAAAGTTGTTCCTTTATATTTAATCATCTGCTGTTTCCTGCCGATAACCGGGCCAAGCCGCATTGTGTTTCTTCCGCATTTACAGGGTTCATAATGAGCTTTAACTAAATCTCCCGTTTTAAATCTCAATAAAGGAATGGCTTCAACGCCTAAAGTCGTTATTGTTAATTCGCCACTTTCTCCATCTTTCACAGGATTTCCTTCATCGTCAAGAATTTCGGTAATGATTAATTCAGGATGTTGATGTCCCCCATTTTGAAATTCGCATTCTGTAAAAGCGGTGCTCATTTCAGTTGAAGCGTAAGTAGAATATAATTGAATATTCCATTTTTCTTTAATCTTCTGCGAAAGAATATTATCGGTAAAATCCTGATTCTTGATGCTTTCACCAATACAAACCGCACCGATTATGCTTGAATTTTTATAATCTAAATTATTTTTTTCAGCATAATCGATCATTTTCAGCAAAAAAGAAGGAACCGTTATCAAATATTTCGGTTGATACCGGAAAATTGAATCCCATTGTAATTCAGGAATTCCGGGACCCATTCTTACCACTCCGGCTCCGATTTTTCTTAAACCTAAAAGATATGCCAAACCTGCAATAAAACGTTTATCAATCGTGGTAATCATCTGAACTACATCGCCTTTAGAAATTCCGGCACATGAAAGAGAAATTGCTTCGTTATAGGCAATTCTTTCCATGTCTTTTTCTGAAAGCCCGAAAGTTACAGGATCGCCTAAAGTTCCGGAAGTTGTGCTGAAATCAACAATTTCGGTCATTGGAACACAAAAGAAATCATCATTATTCTGCTGAATATCATTTTTTGCAGTCGTCGGAATTTTCTGCAGATCTTCCAAAGTCTGAATGTCAGAAATCTGAATATTGTTTTCTTTAAATAGTCTTTTATAAAAAGGTGAATAAGCTTCAAGATATTTTAAAAGCTCTTTCAGTTTTTCTTCCTGAAAAGTTTTTATTTCCTGAATATCTGATTTCTCAATGAAAGGGAAAAGTTCCAATAGTTTAATTTTAGAAGACAAATTTATTTAATTTAAAATTAATTATTTCCCACAGATTACGCAGATTTTCACAGATGATTATGTTTAAAATTAATAAATCCGCACTATCAACAAAATCTGCGAGAGTAAAATAAGTTTTGGCTAAAGCCAATTTCGGTCGTCAAATTTGAAAGTGGGCTAAAGCCCACCTCTATTGAATCGCAAGTCAGATTTTATTTTAAAAACGTATCATAAATTCACATTTGACAATTGACCATTCACAATTATCTTTCCTTTAAGTTTTCAACAAAATTTTAATAGACCGTATCAAAATAAAACATATATTATAAACCGACAAAAATCACTAAATTTGCCAACTTGATTAATCATCAACAAATTGAGAAATTACAATGAGCCAATTTAAAGAATATAAAAACCTCAACCTTATAGACGTAGCCGAGAATGTTTCGGAATTCTGGAAAGCAAACGACACGTTTGCAAAAAGTGTGGAAACACGTCAGGGAAATCCTGAGTTTGTGTTTTACGAAGGTCCGCCTTCTGCAAACGGAATGCCGGGAATTCACCACGTTATGGCAAGAGCGTTGAAAGATATTTTCTGTCGTTACCAAACGCAGAACGGAAAACAGGTTTTCCGTAAAGCGGGTTGGGATACGCATGGACTTCCTGTGGAATTGGGAGTTGAAAAAGAACTCGGAATTACAAAAGAAGATATTGGCAAAAAAATTTCGATTGAAGATTACAACAAAGCTTGTCGTGAAGCAGTAATGCGTTATACTGATGTTTGGAATCACCTTACCGAAAAAATAGGATATTGGGTAGATTTGGAAGATCCGTACATCACGTACAAATCTAAATATATGGAAACCGTTTGGTGGTTGTTGAAGCAATTATACAGCAAAGAATTGTTGTATAAAGGCTACACCATTCAGCCGTATTCTCCGAAAGCGGGAACCGGACTTTCTTCTCACGAATTAAATCAGCCGGGAACTTACCGTGATGTTACCGACACTACGATTGTTGCTCAGTTTAAAGTTAAAAAAGATTCTTCAGAACTTTTCAACGATGTTGAAGGAGATGTAAACGTTTTAGCTTGGACGACAACTCCCTGGACTTTACCTTCAAACACGGCTTTGGCGGTAGGAAGAGATATTGAATATGTTCTAGTAAAAACTTTCAATCAATATACTTTCGAGCCAGTAACCGTTGTTTTGGCGAGAGTTTTATTGGAAAAGAATTTCGGTAAAAAATTTGTGGAAGGAACTGATGAAGATTTAGCAAGCTATACTTCAGACAGCAAAACAATTCCATTTAAAGTTTTAAAAGAATTTACAGGAGAAAAATTAGCAGGAACTCAATATGAGCAATTAATTTCTTGGTTTACGCCGGATGAAAATGCTGAAAAAGCATTCAGAGTAATCATCGGAGATTTTGTAACGACGGAAGACGGTACAGGTATCGTACACATCGCTCCTACTTTTGGTGCAGATGATGCGAGAGTAGCGAAAGATGCAGGAATTCCGCCGATGTTGGTGAAAGATGAGAATGATAATTTAGTTCCGTTGGTTGACTTACAAGGGAAATTTATCAAAGGAAATGACGTTCCGGAAGCTTTCTCAGGAAAATACATCAAAAACGAATATTACGATGAAGGAACTGCACCTGAAAAATCTTGGGATGTAGAATTGGCGATTTTGTTGAAAACAGAAAACAAAGCCTTCAAAGTAGAGAAATATGTTCACAGCTATCCGCACTGTTGGAGAACTGACAAACCTGTTTTATATTATCCTTTGGATTCATGGTTTGTAAAAATGACGGCTGTGAAAAACCGTTTGGTAGAATTAAACGAAACCATCAACTGGAAGCCAAAAGCTACCGGAGAAGGACGTTTTGCCAATTGGTTGGAGAATGTAAACGACTGGAATCTTTCTCGTTCAAGATATTGGGGAATTCCGTTACCAATTTGGAGAACTGAAGATTTAAAAGAAGAAAAAATCATCGGTTCTGTAGAAGAATTACACAATGAAATCGAAAAATCTGTTGCTGCAGGATTAATGACAGAAAATCCGTTCAAAGGTTTTGAAATCGGAAATATGTCTGAAGAAAACTATTCTTTGGTTGATCTGCATAAAAATGTGGTCGACAAAGTGATTTTAGTTTCAGATTCAGGAAAAGCAATGAACCGTGAAAGTGATTTGATTGACGTTTGGTTTGATTCAGGAGCGATGCCTTATGCACAATTGCATTATCCTTTTGAAAATAAAGAATTAATCGACAACAATAAAGCTTTCCCTGCAGATTTCATTGCTGAAGGAGTTGACCAAACTCGTGGTTGGTTTTATACACTTCACGCGATTGGAACAGCAGTTTTTGATTCGGTTGCTTATAAAAATGTAATGAGTAACGGGCTTGTTTTGGATAAAAACGGTCAGAAAATGTCTAAACGTTTAGGAAATGCTGTTGATCCGTTTGAAACGCTTTCAGTTTACGGACCGGATGCAACGCGTTGGTACATGATCTCCAATGCAAATCCTTGGGAAAACCTGAAATTTGACATCGAAGGAATTGATGAAGTGAGAAGAAAATTCTTCGGAACACTTTATAATACCTATTCATTCTTTGCCTTGTATGCGAATGTTGACGGATTCAATTATTCTGAAAAAGAGGTTGAAAACAGACCAGAAATTGACCGTTGGATTTTATCTGAATTAAATCTTTTAATTAAAGAAGTAAAAGCATTCTACGAAGATTACGAACCGACAAGAGTGGCAAGAGCAATCAGCAATTTTGTGAATGACAACTTGAGTAACTGGTACGTAAGATTGTGCAGAAGACGTTTCTGGAAAGGAGATTATTCTGATGACAAAATCTCTGCTTACCAGACTTTATATACTTGTCTTGAAACTGTTGCCAAATTATCTGCGCCAATCGCGCCGTTCTTTATGGATCAGTTGTATCAGGATTTAAATAAAGTTACAGGAAAAGACAATGTAGAATCTGTGCATTTAACAGACTTCCCGATTGCAGATGAAAGTTTAATCGATCAGGATTTGGTTGAAAAGACCCATTTGGCACAAAACATTACAAGTATGGTTTTTTCTTTGAGAAAGAAAGAAAACGTAAAAGTGCGTCAACCGTTGCAAAAAGTGTTGATTCCTGTGTTGGATAAGAAAACCGAAGAGCAGATTTTAGCCGTTGCGGAATTAATTAAACAAGAAGTTAACGTTAAAGAATTACAGTTGATCAATGCGGAAGAAGCTTCCCATTTAATTGTAAAACAGATCAAGCCTAACTTCAAGACTTTAGGTTCAAGACTTGGAAAAGACATGAAAGTTGTTGGTAACGAAATCAATAGTCTTTCTGCTGAGCAAATCTCATCTTTAGAAAAAGAAGGAAGCATCGAAATTCAAGAATATGAAATTACATTGAATGATGTAGAAATTTCAACAAAAGATATTCCGGGATGGACGGTAACTTCAGACGGAAAAACAACTGTGGCATTAGATTTGAAGATGACTGATGAGTTGAAATCTGAGGGTATCGCAAGAGAGTTTATTAACAGGGTTCAAAATCTCAGAAAAGAAAAAGATTTTGAATTAACAGACAAGATAAATATCGTTTTGGAAGAAAATTCTCCGTTTTTGGAGCAGATCAAACAAAATGAAGAATATATTTCATCTGAGGTGTTGTCAAATAAAATAGAAATTGTATCTTCACTCTCAAATTTTAACGAAATTGACATCGATGAGATTAAATTTAAAGTGAATGTTGAAAAAAATTAATATATAACTATTGTTTTTTCAAATTCCAAATCATAAATTTATTAAAAAAGAAAAAGACAATGCAAGACGAAAGAGTAAGATATAACGACGCTGATTTACAGGAGTTTAAAAAAATAATTAAAGAAAAAATAGATAAAGCAGAAAAAGATTTGCAATTAATCAGAGAAAGCTTTATCAACGATCAAAATAACGGAACCGATGATACATCGCCTACTTTCAAAGCTTTTGAAGAAGGTGCAGAAACGCTGAGCAAAGAGCAAAACTCTATCTTGGCAGGAAGACAGGAAAAGTTTGTACGTGATCTGAAAAACGCTTTGATTAGAATTGAAAACAAAACATACGGTGTTTGCAGAGTGACAGGAAAACTGATCCCGAAGGAAAGACTTTTGGCAGTTCCGCACGCTACATTGAGCATCGAAGCTAAAAATATGCAGAGATAATTATTTTTATCTTATTTTTGTAAATAATTAATTAGGTTTATAATTTGTTTTACGACATTTTATAAACCTAATTTGTAATATATCCATGACTGAGTTTTTAATTTTAGCTGTCATTTTAATTGCGGTTTTATGGTTTTTCAACAGAGAAAAAATAAAGCAGAGATTCTTCCCTGAAAAGGAAAAGAATTATACGATTGATGACAAATTTAATTCAGACAAAAGAGAAAGAGAAAAGGAAATAGACCGTCTTCTGAGCAAAATGGGCAAAAACGGAGTGAATGACTTGTCTGCAAAAGACAGAAAAAGACTCGACGAACTTTCAAAAAAATAAGTCTCCGACTTCGCTCAGACTGACATAAAAAATAAATTAAAATGGAAGCATTAATTGTACACCCAAAAAACCAGATGGAGCTGAATGCACTGAAAGGTGTGATGAAAGAAATGGGAATTCGATACGAAAAATTTCATACAAGAGGCGCAAAAACACAAAAATTTGAACCAAAAACTCCTGTAAAAAAGGACAAACCTGTAAGAAATTTTAAAGATAAACCTAAGAAAGACGAGTAATGAAGAAAATCGTAATTATCACTTTTCTTATTTTATTAATAGATCAGGCTTCAAAGATTTATATTAAAACCAATTTTAATCTGAATGACAGCATTCCTGTTTTTCCGGGTTTTAAATTGACGTTTGTTGAAAATCCGGGCATGGCTTACGGTTTTCATTTTGGCGGAATGATCGGCAAATATTTTTTGGTAATTGTTCGTATTTTCCTGATTGGCGGAATGATTTATTTATTCAACAAATGGCTTAAAAGAGGCGAATCTAATTATCTGATCATCCCGATGTCTATTATTTTTGCCGGTGCAATCGGAAATCTGATCGACGGAATGTTTTACGGATTGATTTTCGACAGCGGAATGGTTTACGATGAGAATGTAAATCAATGGATCGGTTACGGCGGAGTTTCTAAACTGGTTCCTTTCGGAGAAGGATATTCTACTTTTATGAAAGGCTGCGTTGTCGACATGCTGCATTTTCCTTTGGTTGACTGGTACGTTCCTGAAAGCTGGCCTTTAATTGGCGGAAAGCATCTTGAATTCTTCAAATATATCTTTAATGTTGCCGACTCTGCCATTACAATCGGAGCCGCATTACTTTTAATTTTCAGAAAAAAAGCTTTTCCAAACGGGCTTGAATTTTAAAATATTTAATATGTAGATCTTTATTGTTTTTTAAAAGACATATTTAATCCCATAATCTTTATCGGTTTTTGTCTTGCCAACTCATAGGGATTTCATACATTTATGAAGCCTCTAAGGTTTAAAATGTATGAGAAAATTTATAAAAAATACAATCAAAATTTTCCTGCTGCTTTTCGTGGCAGGAATTATTTTTATCATCTGGTCAAATTTTACGATTAAGAATCAGACAGAAAATTATGTAACTTCTAATATTTCCACTTTACCTGAAGAAAAAACCGGACTTCTTTTAGGAACCAGTAAAACTTTATCCAACGGAACAGCAAATGCTTACTTTTTTAACCGAATTGAGGCGGCTGCAGAATTGTATAAATCAGGAAAAATCAAAAATATTATTGTAAGTGGAGACAATTCTAAAAAAGATTACAACGAACCGGAGGAAATGAAAAACGAGCTTATCAAAGTCGGAATTCCTGCCGATAAAATTTTTGAAGATTTTGCCGGTTTCCGAACTTTAGATTCTGTTTTAAGAGCGAAGGAAATTTTCGGACAAAATTCTTACATTATTATTTCTCAAAAATTCCACAACGAAAGAGCGGTTTATTTAGCAAGAAAAAATGGCATTCAAGCGTTTGGATACAATGCAAAAGACGTTAACAAATATGCAGGATTGAAGACCAATGCAAGAGAAAAACTGGCAAGAGCAAAGGTTTTCTGGGATTTTATGTTTGGTGTGGAACCGAAATTTGGCGGAGAGAAAATTTTGATTCCATAATATCATGAAGTTTTTACAGCTAATCATATTACTGTTCATTCTTATTTCCTGTAAAAAGGAGAATATTTATTATTATTCTAACAACATACAAATCAAAGATAGCACAGTTATTCGTTTTGTCGATGAAGAGCTTGAAAGGCTTAAAATCAATACGGAAGAAAAGAATTTAAAGATTTATACAACTTTAGATTCAACCTCTTACAAAAAAAATTTTGATACAATCAGAAATCAAGTATTTAAAAAGTCTTTAGAAGTTGATGTTTTAAAACCTCAAGACAGAAAAGCATTTGATGACTGGTTCAGAGAAAAAATAATTGTAGTTGATAATAAAACGGGTAAAGTTTTAAATTTCTACAGTTCATTTAAAAATAAAGAGTATGACAGAAGTCTCGTATATTTAATGGGTTTACGAAAACTAATCAAAGTAGGAACTTGGATCAGCGAAGATCCTGAAATTCAAATTCCTCAAAGTTATATGTCAAATTATGGATTTCACGTTTACAGAGAAAAAGATTTCAAATTACAAGAAAACGAACGAAAATTACTGGAAAAATTAAATATTACAGATTTTCAAAGCAATAATTACAGGGATAACGACATTAGTTTTTTGGAAGCAATTACGATCTTTCAGGCATTTAATAATAAAAATTTCACCAAACCTTTTATTATTAACAAAATTCTTCAAAAAGACAAAACAATTTATGAACAGAAAAATACTCCTGTAAATATATTTACCAAAAAGTCTTTTAACAAACTTCAACAGTACCTTCCAAGTTACAACAAGAATCTCTATTCAAAATACGAAAACAATCTTAAAGAAATTAAAAGTCTTATTTTCTTTGGTTCAAACTCAGATTATTACACAATTATCAACGATGGAAAATATACCTATCTAATTTACATTTTTGGAACTGTGATTACAAATCTGGATAAAAAAGAGTATAAAATTATTTCACCACATATGTTTAAGAGAATTGAGATTAAATACTACAATGCAATCAGAAAGTAATTTTACTGAAATTTGGCAGGGAGAAAAATTTYGATTCCTTAATATTTTAAAAACTTTAAAATGAGTGTCTTTAGTTATCATTTGGTAAAAACAAATTACCTTTCTGCACTGAAAATTCTTTTTTTCCCATTGAAATCAAGAAATATTTCAGGGTTAATTCATGCAGAAATTATGACGGTAATGACTTTAGGTTCTCCTATTTTTTCGCCTTCCCGAATGTTGATAAGACAAATCGCGGTATTTGCTCAATGGGAAAATGAAAGTGATCTCGAAAATTTTTTAAATAAAAATAATTTAGGGAAAATCTTATCTAAAGGTTGGCATACAAGATTAACTTTTATGAGAAAATGGGGAAAATTCAACAGTTTTAAAATTCCGGATGAAACCATAGAATTTGAAAATCCAAATTCGTCAGTCGTTGCAGTAACTATTGCCAGGATGAAATTTTTAGAAATCCCAAGATTTATTCATTGGGGAAGACCGGTTGAGAAGCTGGTTCGAGACCATCCTTCAACTACCTTATCTTTAGCATCCATCAAGTTCCCGAATACCGTTTCTACTTTTTCAATTTGGAAAACTCAAAAAGAAATGACAGATATGGTTCACGGTCACAGCAAAGTTCCAAAGCCAAAAAGACATGCCGATGCGATGAAAGAAAGAGATCGAAAAGATTTTCATTTTGAATTTACTACTTTGCGCTTCAAACCTATTTCAGAATTCGGTGAATGGAATGGGCAACGCAACATTATTCCAAATCTAAAAAACAACTAAAATGAGATTGGCTTATCCTATGCAAAAGTTTCAGGACTGGCTCACTCAGCAATGGGTAATTCTGAGCGGAAGAAAGATTGAGCCAGAAAATTTTGATTGGTTAATGGGACCTTTTGGTAATTTGAATGCAATGAATAAAGATTTTATTCATCAATTTGCGGAAAAAGAAAATTTAATTGTAGAAAAAGACTCAACAGCAAAAGGCATTATTCCTTCGATGCTAAAATTAAACTTATCTGAAAGTGAATTTGCAAATTTATCTAAAGACGTGATCGGATTTTATGAAAATACATCAAATCACAACTTAGATTTTTCTGTAAAATGGAATCCGTATTTCAAATTTTGTGGAATTTTAATTAATAAATTATTCAGTAACAGAATTAATCAACTGAATATTCCTACAAAAATATTGACCGTTCAGAATCTCTAAAAAGCGAAATTATCAATCTCATCGATTCAAAGACCAATGAAATAAAATATACATTTTGGTATCGTTCTATTGAATCGACCGGGCAAGTTATCTATTCCGGAGTTTATGGCATCAGCAAATTACCGTCAGGAAAAACCTGCGTAAAGGCTGTATTTCCTTTACCCAACGGAAACGCAACTGTAATGATGATTCCAAGCGTCGGAAAAAATGGCGAACTGATTTTAGATTCTTCAGGAAAAAAATTTGGCGACGCCGGATTTTATTTTTTACTCAGAGATTCTAAAGGAGAATATTGGTCGACATTTATTCGTTCTTTCCGTGACTGTCTCATTATCGGCTGTGAAAATGATATAATATCGGCTGAACAAACTTTAACACTGTGGCATCAAAAGGTGCTTACTTTTAATTATAAAATTGAACTAAAGAAATAGTTTATTGATATAAAATTCTTTATTAAAGATAATTTACATGAATCTGCACAGGTTTTTGAAAGAGATAAATTCTAAATTTTCACTATTTTTGCAGAAATAATTTTAAACAAATGTCAAGAATTCTTACCGGCATTCAAGCCACCGGAACACCGCACCTTGGTAACCTTTTGGGTGCAATTATTCCTGCAGTAGAGCTTTCTAAGCAAGCAGGAAACGAATCTTTTTTATTTATTGCGAATTTACATTCGTTGACGCAGATTAAAGATGCAAAAGAACTTAAAAACAACACCTACGAGATTGCTGCGGCTTGGCTTGCTTGTGGACTTGATACCGAAAAAACATTTTTTTACAGACAGAGCGACATCCCTGAAACCTGTGAACTTTCTTGGCATTTATCATGTTTTTTTCCGTATCAGAGACTTACTTTGGCGCATTCTTTTAAAGATAAAGCAGACCGTTTGCAGGATGTGAATGCAGGTTTGTTTACCTACCCGATTTTGATGGCGGCAGATATTCTATTGTACGATGCCGAAATTGTTCCTGTAGGAAAAGACCAGCTTCAGCATTTGGAAATTGCACGTGATGTAGCTTCAAGATTCAATAATCAGATGGGTGAAGTTCTGGTTTTGCCGCAAGCTGAATTGCAGGAAAACACCAAATATGTTCCCGGAATTGACGGTCATAAAATGTCTAAATCAAGAGGAAACATTATCAATATTTTCTTACCCGAAAAGCAATTGAAGAAACAGGTAATGAGCATTGAAAGCGATTCTAAAACATTAGAAGAACCAAAAGATCCATCATCAGATAAAACATTTGCAATTTATGAATTGATTGCAACTCCTGAACAAACAGAAGAATTGAGAGCAAAATACTTAGCCGGAAATTTCGGTTATGGTCATGCAAAAAAAGAGCTCTTGGATTTGATTTTAACAAGATTTGAAAAGGAAAGAGAATTGTTTTCCTATTACATGAACAATCTCGATGAGCTTGAAGCAAAGCTTCAGGAAGGTGCTGCAAAAACAAGAGTGATTGCTACACAAACTATTACAAGAGTAAGAGAAAGTTTGGGAATTTAATTCTGAAATTTCTTAATGAATAAAGTTTCGGCGGCACCTTTGGTGCGGAATGAATTGTTGTGATCCGATAATATCTGCAATCCAATCGTCACCAATCAAAATACTTTCTTCTTTTTTAGCTTTGGCAATACCTAAAGAATATTCAAAAATAACAGGATTTGGTTTTCTTACACCAACAGAGTCTGCACTTGTAATGGTTTGGAAATAATGATCAATTCCTGAAAGAATACATTTCCTTTCCGTTACTTCCTGAAAACCGTTTGAGATAATGTGAAGCGTATAGTTTTTAGCTTTCAAATAATCTAAAATATATTCTGCGCCTTCAACCAGATGATTATAGTTGAGAATTTTATCTAAAAAATGTTCTTCAAAGAACATCGATAATTCTAAATCATCAATTCCAAAACGATTAAAAGTATCGTAAAAACGGTGTTTCCTCAGGTAATCTTTATCAATTTCTCCATCACGAATTTGTCCCCAAAGTCTTTCATTAATTTCATGATAAACAGAATGAAATTCTTCGAAATCAATACCATATTTTAAAGTAATTTCTTCTTTATCGAAAAGATCTTTGATTGTTAAGTAAGCGTTTCTGCGGTGATCCCAGAGCGTATTGTCGAGATCAAAAAAAATGTGCTGAATTTTCATACAGCACAAAATTAATGATTAATTTTTTGAAAGGTGAATATGATTGTTCTTAATCTTCACTACTTCAAGATTTTTTGAGAAACTAAGCAAAAAATCAATGGTTTGTTTTTTGGGTTTCAAACTTTTCACTTTTAAAGAATCGTTATTTTTCATAGGCAAAAAATGTTTTTTCTTTAAAACGTGAAAGGTTGTGAATTATTATCTCGTCAAGACAATATTATTTTCTTCCATGATTTTTCTAAGGTTAATTAATGCATAGCGAACACGCCCCAAAGTCGTATTGATACTCATATCTGTATGTTCTGCGATCTCTTTAAAACTCAACCCGTCAAAAAACCTGAGTTTTATCACCTCTTGCTGGTTTTCGGGTAAAAACTGCAGCATCTTAAGCAAATCTTCCTGGATCTGCAGACTTACCAGCTGATCTTCAATATTTTCGGAAGGCTCTCGTATTAAATCGAAAATTGAAAACTCATCGCTTTCAAAAGTTGTCTCAGAAACTTTTACATTTTTTGCTTTGGCACGAAAATGGTCTATAATAAGATTCTGAGCGATTCTTTTTGCCCAGAGAATAAATTTACCTTCTTCGTTGTAACGCCCTTCTTTAAGCATTACAATGATCTTGATGAATGTATCCTGAAAAACATCATTTGCAAGATCCTGATCATTTATTTTGTAAAGAATAAATGTGAAAAGCTCTCTTTGATGGCGATGGATAAGTGTTGATAATGCTTCTTCGTCTCCTTTTTGGTATAGAGAAATTAATAGGCTATCTGTTGATTTCATAACTCTTCTCAAATTATCCGCCGACAAACATCTCCCTGATTATAATCAAGTTTATTTTATGTATGCCGTAATCGGTATTAGAGTAAAGTCTTTTCTATAAGCATTCAAATTATGCTGTAAATATAAATAAAATTTTAATAACTGTTAACCAATTATTAAATATTCTGAAGAATTATTTAAAAAAATTTACTTTAACATATCATGTAAGAAGGCTGTAGGAATATTTAATGTGAAATTTACATTTAACCCTTTCAATTCTTTTCCGTTTAATTTAGAGTCTGCAATAGGAAAAGCGTAACCTCCGGTAAGATCTAAAATTCCGAAAAGGGTAACCCCAATTTTTGGTGCGAGATATTTATTGGTGGTTTCAAATCCTGCAAGAAAATAATAGGAATGATAAAAATCTACATTTTTTTCAAAATTAAGCAAAACATCAGCCTGTAATTTCGGCATAATAGCAAAATCAGAATTTGCAGAACCCATCAAAGCAGAAGCGCCTAAACGGTAAATTACGTCATCATTTTTAAGAAACATCAGCTTTCCTCCTACTTCCCCAAAGCTTTGGTTTTGATAAACGTAGCCTACATTAATCATTTTGTGAACCGTGTATTGAGCTTTTACTAAAGTTCCGACAAAAAAAAGAAAAAGTATAGTGATTGCAGATCGCATATTCATTGTGAAATATTTAAGTGTAAAAATAAAAAAAACTGCTTTAGCATTTTCATGTTAAAGCAGTTTCTATACCGAAAAAGAAAATTAAATATCGAAAGCCGTTTTAATTTCTTCTACTTTGTCTAATTTCTCCCAAGTGAAAAACTCTAATCCTGTAAGAGTCAATTCATTTTTGTGTCCTTTATTAAAGGTTTTATCTGCAACGAAATGCTCTCTTCCCATATGACCGTAAGAAGCAGTTTCCTGGTAGATTGGGTTTCTTAATTTTAAGTTTTGCTCGATTGCATAAGGTCTCAAATCAAAAATTGCAGACACTTTTTTAGCAATTTCACCGTCATTCAAGCCCACTTTAGAAGTTCCGTACGTATTGATGTACAATCCGCAAGGTTCTGCAACACCAATCGCATAAGAAACCTGTACCAAAACCTCATCTGCAACACCTGCAGCAACCAGGTTTTTAGTAATGTGCCTTGTAGCATAAGCAGCACTTCTGTCTACTTTTGAAGGGTCTTTTCCGGAGAAAGCACCACCACCGTGAGCTCCTTTTCCACCGTATGTATCAACGATGATTTTTCTTCCTGTAAGACCTGTATCTCCATGAGGACCACCGATTACGAACTTACCGGTCGGGTTGATATGATATTTGATCTGATCATTAAATAAAGCTTTGATTTCTTCAGTCTGTAAAGCCTTAACTCTTGGAATCAAAATGTTTTTAATATCTTCTCTGATTTTATTAAGCATTTCTTCTTCAGCCCCGAAATCGTCGTGCTGAGTAGAAACTACGATAGAATCTATTCTGATTGGTTTGTGATCGTCTGAATACTCGATTGTAACCTGAGATTTTGCATCAGGACGAAGATATTTGATTTCAGAATCTTCTCTTCTGATTGCAGAAAGTTCTTTAAGAATAGTATGCGCCAAATCTAAAGCTAAAGGCATATAGTTTGCCGTTTCGTTGGTAGCATATCCAAACATCATTCCCTGATCTCCAGCTCCTTGTGCATTTGCTTTTGTTTCGAAAGTTTCGTCTGCAACAACTCTGTCAACACCCTGGTTAATATCAGGCGACTGTTCGTGAATTGCAGAAATTACCCCACAAGAATCACCATTGAACATATATTCACCTTTTGTATAGCCAATTCCATTGATTACTTCTCTTGCAATGGTCTGAACATCTAAATAAGCATCAGATTTTACTTCTCCTGCCAAAACAACCTGTCCTGTTGTCACCAAAGTTTCACAAGCTACTTTTGAAGTTTTGTCGTATGCTAAAAAGTTATCGATAAGCGCATCAGAAATCTGATCTGCGATTTTATCCGGATGCCCTTCTGAAACAGATTCAGATGTAAATAAATAAGACATATTATTCTCTGTATTTTTTAAGATTAAAAAAGTGAAGAAAAAATGAATAATTGCCCGGAAAAAGCTAAAAAGAATTATACTGTTTTAGCATTTTTTTAGAGAGGTTGCAATCAGGTCAAATTTTTCCTCGTTAATAAACGTCTGCAAATTTAAGTACTATTTTTCTAATACTCAAAACTTTTCGCAGATAAAATAACAAATGAAAAGACCGAATAAAAATCCGGTCTTCAGTTTATTGAGGTTTAATGCTTACAAAATCTTTGGGTGCATTATTGTAATTAAGCTTTGTTTCTAAAGAAGATTTTATAAAAGAACTCAGCTCATCAATGATTTTCTGTTTGAAAGTCGGTTTATAATAAATAATCTTAATCTCTCGGTAAGGGAAAGGTTTTTTAAATCTGTAAACTTTATTCTTTTGCTCTTCCGAAAGTTGGTTTAAAGCTAATTCCGGTAAAATACTGATTCCGCCAACATTGTCGACCATATGTACCAAAGTCTGAATATTGGATGCCAAAAAATCTAAATTTTTAGGTTTCAAAGTATTTTCTTTTAAATGACAGATATTTTCAAACTGATTTCGCAGACAGTTTCCTTCTTCCAGAAGCCAGACTTTTTCTACATTCAGCTCTTCGGGAACGATGAAGGTGTTTTTCTTATTTGCTTCGGTATCTGAACTGTAAATCATCAATTCTTCATTGAATAAAAAATCCTGATAAAATTCGTTGGCGTTATCATAAGGTGTAGAAATAATTCCTGCATCCAGTTCTCCGGCTTTTAAAGCTTTGATAATGTTATCAGTGGTCATTTCTTTTACATTCATCTGAATTTTAGGATTATTTTGAAGGAAATTGAAAATCTCCGTTGGCAGAATAAACGAAGAAACCGTTGGAATAATTCCCAGATTGATGGTTCCTCCCAGAATATTATTCAGTAAGTTTGCTTTGTTTTTAAGCTCATTTACAGCCTCTATAATTACTTTAGCCTGATCTATAATCTGCAATCCCACATCAGTGGTTCTGATGGGATGGGTTGTTCTGTCAAAAACCTTTACATCCAGCTCATCTTCAAACTTCTGTATCATTGCGCTTAATGTAGGCTGAGTAATAAAACACGCTTGAGCGGCTTTACCAAAATGTTTATACTTATCTACAGCGATAAGATATTCCAATTGCTGAATGTTCATTTGATTAATATTATCTATTACAAAGATATAACGTTTTTGGCAGAAGCCATTAAAATTTCAACTAAATTTGATTTTGAAAATCGGAATACTTCTCAAATCATAACTATATGGATAATAAAAAATTAACGACAAGCAGCGGAGCGCCTTATTATGAACACCAGGATTCTCAAACAGTCGGAGCGCGCGGTCCGGTATTGTTGCAGGATTTTATCTTACAGGAAAACCTTGCTCATTTTGTGAGAGAAAGAATTCCTGAAAGAATTGTTCATGCTAAAGGAAGCGGAGCTTACGGGAAATTTACAGTTACTCACGATATCACAAAATATACAAAGGCAAAATTGTTTTCCCAGATAGGAAATTCCTGTAAAATGTTTGCCCGTTTTTCTACCGTTGGTGGCGAAAAAGGAAGCGCAGATACAGCAAGAGATCCGAGAGGATTTGCTTTAAAATTTTACACGGAAGACGGAAATTGGGACTTGGTAGGAAATAATACGCCTGTTTTCTTTATTAAAGATGCTAAAAAATTTCCGGATTTTATTCATACTCAGAAAAGAGTTCCGAAAACCAACCTGAAAAGTGCAACTATGATGTGGGATTTCTGGAGTTTAAATCCTGAATCTCTTCACCAGGTTCTTATTTTAATGTCTGATCGAGGAACTCCTTACGGATACAGACATATGCATGGTTTCGGCTCACATACTTTTTCGATGATCAATGATAAAAATGAAAGAGTCTGGGTGAAGTTTCATTTTAAAACAAAACAAGGAATTAAAAACTTTACCAACGACGAAGCAACCAAAATGGCAGGAGAAAACCCTGATTTTGCACAGGAAGATCTTTGCAATGCAATCGAAAATGGTGATTTCCCGAAATGGACGATGTACATGCAGGTAATGACCGAAGAGCAGGCAAAAGAATTCAGATGGAACCCTTTCGATATTACTAAAGTATGGTTTCAGGGCGACTTCCCATTAATTGAAATAGGGGAAATGGAACTGAATGAAGTTCCAATAAATTATTTTGCGCATGTAGAGCAGTCAACTTTTTCTCCAAGCAATTTGATCAACGGAATCAGCTTTTCACCAGACAAAATGCTTCAGGGAAGATTGTTTTCGTATCCTGATGCACATCGCTACAGAGTTGGTGTAAATGCACATCATCTTGAAGTAAACCGATGTCCTTTTGCGGTAAATAATTATCAGAGAGACGGGTTTATGGCAGATTCAAGCCAGTATTTAGACAAACCTAATTATCATCCAAACAGTTTTGACGATATTCAGCCCGATTCATCGTATAAAAATTTTGAATACGAGCTGGATAGCAATCATGTTGCAAATTTCAGCAGAAATGAAAATGACGACGATCATTATACCCAACCCGGACTTTTATATACAAAAGCCATGAACCAGGAAGACAGACAACATCTGGTAAACAATATTATAGACAGCATGAGAGGAATTGACGGACCTAAGAAAGATGAGATTATCAACCGCCAATTATGCCATTTTTTCAGGGCAAATATTGAGCTTGGCATGAAAGTAGCATCAGGTTTAAGTGTCAATATAGACGCCAACATGATGAATCATTCAAAGTAAGCTATTAAATAATAAACAGTTAAAAGGGAAAAAAAATATTATTTTTCCCTTTTTTATTTGCAAAAAATTTTTAATTTGCAGGTTCTTAAAGATTAAGAGAATAATGACTTACGAAAATATACTGCTGAAGAAGGAAGACAAAACTGCTGTAATAACAATTAACAGGCCTGAAAGTTTAAATGCATTAAATGCACAAACTATAAAAGAAATCAGTGCCGCATTGGATGAATTGCAGTCTGACAATGAAGTAAGAGCAATTATTTTAACCGGAAGCGGAGAAAAATCGTTCGTTGCTGGTGCAGATATAAAAGAATTTAGTAACTTTAATCAGGAAAAAGCAGAAGAATTAGCCAGAAACGGACAAAATATTCTTTTTGACAAGATAGAAAACCTGTCTAAACCGGTGATTGCTGCTGTAAATGGCTTCGCTTTAGGCGGAGGTTTAGAATTAGCGATGTCATGTCATATAAGATATGCATCTGAAAATGCTAAACTTGGTCTTCCTGAAGTAACGTTAGGTCTTATTCCGGGGTATGGAGGCACCCAAAGTTGGTCTTCCTGAAGTAACGTTAGGTCTTATTCCGGGGTATGGAGGCACCCAAAG
>NZ_JBFRGA010000009.1:0-64814 GCF_052115105.1 Chryseobacterium sp. 2TAF14 | reverse complement strand
GTAATTTGAGTTAGCATTGATTAAATAATTTTAAAATATGTTAAAATGATAATATTTTTTCAAAATTTAAGTATTTTTTATGTTGGATTTTACAATAAATTGATAGTTTTGCAATCGAATATTTAAATAAAATATAAAATGAAAAAAATTAGTACATTATTAGTACTTATGTTTTTTATGAATGTATTCTCGCAGGATTTTCATAAAGAATGTGGCTTTGATAAAATAATGAAAAGATTGGATGATAAACATCCTGACTTAAAAAGATTAAGAGAACAAGGGGAGCAGAAAATTCTCGGTATGAATCAACAGGCTTTTCTAAATAAAGTAGGTGCTACAACTTCAAAAAATAGTCTTTATACCGGGCAGATTTATGAAATACCGGTAGTGGTTCATGTAATAGAATCTCAAGATCCGGCAAATGCCAATTTGGCTGTCACAGATCAGGAGATTATCAACTGGATAGGAAGAGCCAACAGTATGTATGCAACTACATATGGTGGAAACTTTTATCCAGAAGGAGCAGGTGCTACAGGCGGAAATGTAATTCCATTTAAACTTGTTTTGGCAAAAAGATCACCATCGTGCATGCCAACATCGGGTATTATCCGCTACAACGGAAGTAGTCTTCCTGATTACGACCAAAATGGCGTAACAGATTCCGGAGCGACAGATACTCAGATTAAAAATGAATTGGCGCCGCACTGGCCGGAAAATTCATACTTTAATATTTATGTAGTGATTGGTTTTGATGGCCAACAGCATTTATCGTATGGTCTTATGGGTTATGCTGCATTCCCAAACTCGTATGATTACGATTATGAAAGCTTTATGAAAGTGGCAACCATAAAAAATCAGAATGACACTACGCTTACTCACGAATTAGGTCATGCTTTTGGGCTTTATCATACTTTTCAGGGGATTTCGGCAAATAGCCAGACAACCTGCCCTGTGAATAATAATTGCGCTACAGATGGTGACAGGGTTTGCGACACATCTCCGTCACGAAGTATGTATGGTGTTGCAGTTCCGAATAATAATTCAACCGATCCGTGCACAGGTCAAAATTATGACGGAACGCAGTATAATATTATGAATTATACCAACTCAAACCGTAAGTTTACCGCCGGACAACGCGACAGAGCAATTCTGATGATGATGGAATATAGAAAAAACCTTCTGAATTCTTTGGGCGGAAAAGATCCTTCAATCGTTATACCATCACCTGTTTCTGTAGTTAATGCGCAATGTAATCCTTCAGGTATTGCAAATCCTGCTAATAATAATTTTGCGATAGGACCTTACAGAGTAGTTTTTGGAGATATCAACAGTATTAGCAACGGATACGATTCTGATGAGGCAAACCCAATTTATTATGCCGATTATGCAAATGCTACTTGCATCAGACCTGCGTATTCTACAGAAATTCCTGCTGCTACTGCAACTCCGTTAAAAATTACTTTTATGAACGGTTTTGGACAGACAGAAAAATTCAGAGTAAAAGTATGGATCGACTATAACAATAATGGCACATTTGAAGATGCAGAATTGGTTAGCAATTATCTTTCTAATAATATAACATCAGGACAAAGCAATACTTACACAGTAAACGTAACACCGGCGGCAAATGCAGTACAAAATACTTACCTGAGAGTAAGAATTGGAGTAGATGCAGCTACAAGAAACTCGGTGAATTTACCAGAATTTACATCATGTTCTGTATTACAATACGGTCAAGTAGAAGACTATGCTGTTAAAATATTAGGCGCATTGTCTACTTCTGAAACAGAAAATAAATATGACACCAAAATTGTTTATATAAAAACAGAAAACAAGCTTCAGCTTTTTGGTGAAAGAAATTTAAAATTCGGAAATTATCAAATTTATGATATGAGCGGTAAATTGATACAAAAAGGAAATTCAGAGACCAATGAAGTCCGTATCAATCAGCAATTAATTAAAGGTTCATATATCATTAATTATTCTGATGGGGATAAGCAAGGATCTAAGAAATTTATAAACAATTAAACTCGAAAAGCCCTTTTTTTAAAGGGCTTTTTTTATACTTTGAAAAAGTTAATATGAAAAAAATATTCAGTTTTTTGTTTTTCTGTTTGTTAATCATCAGTTGCCAATCGCAGAAAATTGCTGAGCAGCAAAATGACGAAAACAAAGCAAAATACTTCTCAGGAACCTGGACTTTTGTGCAAAAAACATATAAAGAAGATGATAAAACTAAAATTTTCAATCTTCATCAATGTATGAAACAATATGAAATCATATTTAAAAATATAAATGGAAAATCAGTTATGACCAAAACATTTGCAACGGGTAAAGATTGTAAAATAAAAAGTCAGACAAGCGATCTTTTGGTTGTGATAAGTGGTGGCACTTTTTCGTATAAAGAAGAAGATCTTAAAAAAGTTGAGCAGTATAAAATCTACTCAGAAAATAAATTTTCAATTATTTACAGAGATATTATTAACGGGAATGTAACGGAAATTGAAGATTTCTATCAAAGAAAAAAATAATTACTTCAGCCGATCAGGATTTTGCTTTAAAAAACTTTCCCAACCCGAATAAGACTTCGTATCTGCAACGATCCCTGAATTAAAATGATGACAAACTGCTACCGCCAAACCGTCGGAAGCATCCAGATATTTTGTAGGAAATTCTTTAAGATTTAAAAGATTCTGAAGCATTCCTGCAACCTGCTCTTTACTGGCATTTCCGTTTCCGGTGATTGCCATTTTTATTTTTTTTGGAGAATATTCGGTAATCGGAATATTTCGGTGAAGACTTGCTGCCATTGCAACACCTTGAGCTCTTCCCAGTTTCAGCATCGATTGCACGTTTTTTCCGAAAAATGGTGCTTCGAGTGCTACTTCATCAGGATGAAACTCATCAATTAATGCTAAAGTTTTATCGAAAATATATTTAAGTTTGGTCTCGTGATTCGGATATTTTTTTAAGATTAATTCGTGAATGGAAATCATTTCCATTTTCCCTTTTTTTACCGATATCAAACCAAATCCCATCACGGCTGTTCCGGGGTCAATTCCTAAAATTATTTTCTCTGCTGAAATCATTCCGGCAAAGATACGGCTTTCTTTATTTTAGTATTCAATATTCTTCAGACAGTTTTTTTTCATTGATGGGAACCCATTTTCCGTCATATCTTAGTAGTAAAATCTTGTCAACTATAAATTTAGTTTTATAGATTTTGTTTTTGTAGACTTCCCAAGCTTTAAGGAAGTTTTCATAACTAAGATCTCTGTAACCAACGGTTATATGCGGACTAAACGAGCGTTTTCCAAAACTAAACTTTTCTTTTACATTGAAAAAAAGTTGCTTTAAAGTTTCATTTTCTTCCGGCTTTACAAACAAAACCGGATTTTCAGGATTGGGAAAATTTCCAAAACCGTGTAAAATAATCTCAAAAGGAGCCATCTTGGTGTTGATTTTCTTAAAAGCAATATGAATATCTTCTTCCAGTTCTGTTTCTCTCGAAAAAGGTGGCAACAAGGTAATATGTGCATCATTTTTTAATGCTTTTGAATTGGCAAAGTTGAGTGCTAAATCTTCTTTGAAAACCCTTATCTCATCAATAATTTTCTGATCAGGATAAATAGCAATAAAGTACATTTTTTTCATGTTGTAAATGTAAAACTTCCAGGGATTTTAGAAAGTTTAAATCCATATTAATTAATAATTTTCCAATAGATCTGCAATCTGCTTAATTTTAAGATGAGGTTTGAAAGCTGCCAATTTTCCCTTTTCTTCATCAGCAATATTAGATAAGATAATAACCGAAGTTTTGGTTTCAGGATAATAAATATTAAGTGAAGGCGCACCTTTTACATAACCGCTGTGAAAATAAGAAACTGGTTTGTTGTCATTGATCATAATTCCCAATCCATAACCCATTTTCCCGAGAACAGGATGCTGTCGTTCTGTACTTTTGGATGTAAATTCTTTCAATGTTTCAGCGCGTATGATTTTCCCGGAGTATAAAGCATTGTTCCAGGTGTGTAAATCTTTGATGGTTGACAAAACTCCGCCTGCTGGAATCCCGATTTCTTTATTGCCTAATCTTTTTGGCATATTTCCTACCGCTTTCTGAGTTTTTGAATTTCCTACATAAGTTTCAGCAAAATTTTTTCCCGTAAAAGAAGTTCCTGTGGATGAGTTTTTCATTCCTGCTTTTTTAAATAATTCAAGCATGTTATCATCAAAAGATTTTCCGGAAACTTTTTCCACGATTTTTCCTAAAGCATTATAGCCGTCGTTAGAATAATTAAAACCGCTTCCGCTTTTAAACATGAGTTTTTCGCCGAAATTATTGAGTCCCGAACTGTGGTTTAAAAGCTGTTGAAGGGTAATGTTTTCGTATTCTTTTTTCTGAAATTCCTGAATATATTTTGAAGCTTTGTCGGCGAGATTGAGTTTGCCCTGTTCCGTTTGCAGAAGAATAAGAACAGCTGTGAATTGTTTACTGATGGATGCAATAGAAAAAACGGTAGAATTATTTATTTCTTTTTTATTTTCAAAATCTGCAAAGCCATTGTTTCGTCTGTATAATTCGATATTATCTTTAAAAACACCAACACTGCCATTGAAATTGTATTGACTGAAAACACTATCAATCTGAGTTTTATATAATTTTTGCTGAAACACTACAATCGCAGAATCTGCAATTGCTTTTCTGTTAACAGGTTGTATTGGTTCTGTTTTCTGACATGAAAATAGCAGAAGAAATAATAGGGAAATGAAAAAGGATTTTTTCAGCATTAAGTTTGGTTTTTACTAATAAATAAAGAATTATAAAAGATGAAGCTATTTGCAGACCAAATTGAAGATCTGTTTTATGATTTTTATATCAAAAAAGAAATCTTTATTTTAAAATGCTTCTATTGTAAAGTTTTAATATTGATAATTTAGTAATATTTAATTTGTATTGAATTAAATTTATAAATATTTCAATTTATTTGTTAAATTAGCGTCACTAATCTAATATTCCTAAATTCTATGAAAAACAAAATCTACGTATTTGTTTTAATGGCTTTATTCTCTTTAGCCAAGTCTCAGACTCCCGAAATTTTGTATTACAAATTTGAAGGTACATCATCCAATATTCCGAATCTTGCAAGCAATCCACCAGCCGGAACGCAGGTTGGCGAAATTGTGGGAAACTTAACTCTGGGAAGCAATACAGCTTGCCTGGGAAATGGTTTAATCGGTAGTGGTTCTACAGGAACCTCAAATTATTTTAATACCAAATGGAATCTCGCTTTAAGCGGATCCTGGACAATGCATGTGAAATTTAATAATTACACCAGTAATGTAACCACGGTATATTATCTTTTGGGGGATGCAATTTCCGGTGGAAATTCTTTTCGCCTGTTCACAAACGGCGCTCCGGGAACAGGAGGTGTAAGATTAAGTGCCAATGGAATGTCTAATGTAGATATTCCTAATGTTTTTTCTACAACCTTGTCGCTTGTAGATTTAATAATCGTATACGACAGCAGTTTACAAAATATAAAAGCTTATCTGAATGGGGTTCTTAAAACAACAGTAACTCAGTCGACTCCTCTGGTTTTTAACGGCGCACTATTTAAACTCGGCACTTATGCTGGCAATACGGGAATGAAAGCCGGAATGACAATGGATGAATTTGGTCTTTTCAACAGGGCAATTACCGATGCAGAAATTGCTTCTTTAAATAATTTCTGCTCTTCTCTGAGTACAGATGAGGTCGTTAAAAATACAGGTAAAAAAGTTGCGGTAAAAGACGGAAACCTATTTTTGGAGAAAGGTAAATTCGGGAAATACAGCATTTATGATTATTCGGGAAGAGAAATCCTGTCAGGCGAAGAATCTTCTAATTTAATTAATATAAAACCTTTACAGAAAGGAGTTTACATTATCAAATATGGTAATGAATCAACCCGTTTTAAATATTAAAATAAAAACTAAAGCCTCTTGAATTAATTTTTAAGAGGCTTTTTTATGCTTATTCTGTAGAAGTCAAATCACAAAACCAGAAAACATATTCCTCTTCTTCTTCATTTTCATCAGACTTCGGTTTAGGGTAAGTTTTCTTTACAATTTCACCAATATCAAACGGAATCGGTTTTTTAAAAATCGGACCGTCAAAAGTAAAGGTGTGAAACTCTCCGTTTTCTCCGCAAGGGTCGACATTTTCAGGTAGATCTTTAATGAAATCTTTATCAATAATTCTTCCCGCAAAACTCTTATCGAGATACGTTTCGTTAACGCAGGTTACAATGGTTTTAAATCCTAAACTTAAAAACTCGCTGATGAGGTCTGTTGTATTGATTTTCCACAGTGGAAACACACCTTCCATTCCGATTGTTTTTAACTGATCTTCTCTGTATTTCCTTAAGTCTTCCAAAAAAATATCGCCAAAAATAGAATGAGTAACGCCCTGAGATTTTATTTCGTTCATGGTTTTAGACATGATCTCACTGTATTCTTCCATTGTCGGTTCCTTCGGGATTTCCATTTTTATTAACGGAAAGCCTAAACTTTCAGCTTGTTTTTCTAATAAAGAAATATGAACGCCATGCATGGAAATTCTTTGAAATTCTTTATTGACGCTCGTCAGCAATGAGGTGATTTCAAATTGGTCTTCTTTTAATATTTTATATAATGCAAGCGCAGAATCTTTTCCGCTGCTCCAGTTGAATAGGGCTTTTGGTTTCATGAAAAAATATGGACTTATAGATTTAAAAATTAATCGTTCAGTAACGTTTTATCTATTATCCGGTTTTCCGAAATTGTTTAATTCATTAGGTTCAATCTTGTTTTTTTCGGCTTCTTGCCTTTTTTGTAATTCTTCAGTATTCCTGTTCATATCACTTTTATGTGTGACATCCATAGGATATGAATTGCAGCTTTTTAAGAATATTACTGAGAAAGTTATAAGCACTATAAAAAAGAATTTTTTCATGAATTTTTTAAGGTTAAATGTAAATGTGGAAATCATTCAAAAATACAAAAAAACCTCAAAGAAAAATTCCTTGAGGTCTTAATTTATAAATTATTAATATGTTTAGTAGTCAATAATTGTCTACGGCACAGCCGTTACATGTTTCTTCTGTATTTACCGCCTATTTCAAATAAAATACAATAATTGGCTATAAAAGAAATAGTGTGATTTGTTATTTTGTTGTAAGGAATCGCACAAGTGAAACTATGAATAATTTGATATTCGATTACGGAAAACCATAAATAGTAAGATGTCAATCTTAAAAGAAAATTTTATGTATTTTGATTTTTAAAATATTTTTATTAATTTTGTAGAAAATATTAACATGGGTATTTTAGATTTCATTTCATTTGAAGACCCTAATAAGGTTGGAGGTTCTATAAAGGCAACTATACATAAGACTGGAAAGCTTGGGTTTTCTTCTGGGGCTGAAGATTTTATGGGAATTAAAGAAGAGTCTTATTTTATGGTAGGATTTAATAATAATGATGCTACGGATGATAGTATTTATATGGTTAAATCTGATGACGAAAATAATGCTTTTAAAGTATCAAAAGCAGGAATGTATTATTATATAAATTTGAAAAACGTTTTTGATAAACGAGGAATTGATTATAAAAGTAAAAGTTATATATATGATATAAAGAAAGAGAATTCTGAGTTAACAGAATTTTTTATTTTAACTAAAAGAAAAAAATAATACTGAGGAAAAAAAATAAAAAAGGCTGAATAAACAGCCATTGGAAATTTATAAGTTTTCTTAAAAATACTTGGGGAAGTGGTTTTTAAAGAAATTTTAAACTTAAGGATAATGAGATTAGCTCGTCTCCTTTTATTGTGCAAAAGTACAACATCTGTTTCTTTTTTCCAAAAATAAAATTCGTTTTAACACTCACACGCGTTAGAGTAATTATAATATTAAAAAATGAGAATAATATTATTTAATACAAATTTTAAATTAAAAAGAAACAAAAATTATGAATTATAAAGTATCTACTTTTAAATTCTTCGTTTCAAATAGAAATGGGGAAAAACACTTTTTAGCTAACTTACCAGGAAATATTGATTTTCAAGATTTGTTTAACGAATTTTTGACCGATATTTTTTTAAATACTAAAAAGTTCAATGAAAATGGGAAAGATAAAAGTCTTACATTAAGGGAGCCACATAAATTTGACAAAGAAAAAAGACAAATTTATGGTAAGTTTGATGCAGGAAGTACAGGTGACCCAGTGAATATTAACGACCCAGAAACTAATGAAACAAACTATTCTGTGGGTCCTGATGAACTTCAAGCTAGAATTTTGAATTTCTATGCTCAAATTCCTAAAAATAAACAAGAAGGCTTCATTGTATTACAAAGAAAGTCCACTCATAGTATTCAAAAAAGCTTAGAAAATTGTTTTAATGATTTTTTAGTGAGGAAAGGTTTTGAAGGTGAGAATAGAATCAGAATTAAACTTTCACATGCACCAAATTCAAAATTGATGCAAAGAATGATGGAGTTTGGAGAGCTGAAAGAAATTAATCTTGAAAAAAATATTATTCCAAATAGTTTTTCAGAATTGTTCGAAGGCGTAAGTGATTCTAATAAAGGGACAATTACGACTCAATTGGTCTTCCAAAAATTCGCTACTAAGGATAACTTTAAACAAGTATTATTTAATATTCATAGTAAAAGTTACACAGGTGATGAGCAAGTTGAGATTGAAGGAAATTTTTATGATGAAGTTTCATTTACATTTCAGCTAGATAAGATTACGAAAACATTTTTTGTAAAGGATAAAACAAAAATTAGGTCGGAAATTGATATTACATCAATGTTAGACGATGAAAGTATGAAAGGTGAAATTCCTATTGATAAATTTGTAGAAATATCTATCAAGCTAATTTTAGAAATTTCATAATATAAAAAAGGCTGTTCATTGAACAGCCTTTTTTATATTTTGGGTATCACATGTTTCTTCTGTATTTCCCGCCTACTTCAAACAAAGCATTAGTAATCTGCCCAAGCGAACAATATTTCACGGCATCCATCATTACTTCAAATAAATTTTGCTGATTGATTGCTGCGTGTTGTAAAGTTTTCAGAGCTTCTGCAGATTTATCTTCATTAGAATTCTGGAAATTGTGAAGCATTTCAATCTGGAATTGTTTTTCCTCTTCAGTCGAACGAATAACTTCTCCCGGACGAACCGTTGGCGAACCGTCTTTTCCTAAGAATGTATTTACCCCGATGATCGGATATTCTCCTGTATGTTTCAACCATTCGTAATGCATCGATTCTTCCTGGATTTTCGAACGTTGATACATCGTTTCCATTGCTCCTAGAACACCACCTCTTTCCGTAATTCTGTCGAATTCTGCATACACAGCTTCTTCCACCAAATCCGTCAATTCTTCAATAATAAATGAACCTTGAAGCGGATTTTCGTTTTTAGCTAAACCTAATTCTTTGTTGATAATCAACTGAATGGCCATCGCTCTTCTTACAGATTGTTCAGTCGGAGTCGTAATCGCTTCGTCATAAGCATTCGTGTGAAGAGAATTACAATTGTCGTAGATTGCATAAAGCGCCTGTAAAGTCGTTCTGATATCGTTGAAATCAATTTCCTGAGCGTGAAGTGAACGTCCGGAAGTCTGAATGTGATATTTCAACATCTGGCTTCTTTCGTCGGCTCCATATTTCAGTTTCATGGCTTTTGCCCAGATTCTTCTTGCAACACGTCCAATTACTGAATATTCAGGGTCGATACCGTTGGAGAAGAAGAACGATAAGTTGGGAGCAAAATCATTGATATCCATTCCTCTTGACAAATAATATTCCACATAGGTGAAACCATTTGCCAAAGTAAATGCCAACTGAGAAACCGGATTTGCTCCTGCTTCCGCAATGTGATAACCGGAAATCGAAACAGAGTAAAAGTTTCTTACTTTTTCTTTGATGAAATATTCCTGAACGTCACCCATTAATCTCAAGGCAAATTCAGTCGAGAAAATACAAGTATTCTGAGCTTGATCTTCTTTTAAAATGTCTGCCTGAACAGTTCCACGAACGGTTGCAATTGTTTTAGCTTTAATCTCAGCATAAACATCGGCAGGAATAATTTCATCACCTGTAATTCCTAATAGTTTTAAACCTAAACCATTATTCGAAGGAGGCAATTCTCCATTATATTTTGGTCTTGCTAAACCTTTATCGTCGAATTTTGCTTTTAAAGCAGCTTCAACTTTAGATTCCAAACCATTTTCAGCAATATATTTTTCTACATTCTGATCGATCGCAGCGTTCATAAAGAAAGCCAACAACATCGGTGCAGGTCCGTTGATCGTCATTGAAACTGAAGTTAATGCATTCACCAAATCAAAACCTGAATATAGCTTTTTAGCATCATCTAAAGTTGCAATGGAAACTCCTGCATTTCCGATTTTACCATAAATATCTGGTGGTAAAGCAGGGTCTTGTCCGTACAATGTTACTGAATCGAAAGCTGTAGATAAACGTTTTGCAGGCATTTCAGCAGAAACATAGTGGAATCTTCTGTTGGTTCTTTCAGGACCGCCTTCTCCGGCGAACATTCTCGTTGGATCCTCTCCTGTTCTTTTGAAAGGATAAATTCCGGCTGTAAAAGGAAATCCACCGGGAAGATTTTCCTGACCTTTCCATTTAATTAAATCACCCCAATCAGTATATTTTGGTAATGCAATTTTTGGAATTCTTAAGTGAGATAAAGATTCAGTTGAGGTTTCAACTTTAATTTCTTTTCCTCTTACAAAATACGAATAAAACTCTTCGTGGAAAGCTTTTTTCGTATCATCCCAAGTTTTTAAGAAGTCGATGTTTTCCTGTTGAAGTTCTTTTTCAGCTTTTTGATATTCTGCATCTAAAGTTTCATTGGAAATAATTTTTTTAACGCCATCAATATGATACATTGTTCTCGCTAATTCAGCTTGTTTTTCAATGTTTGCATCATAAATTCTGTTGTTTTCAACAATTTCAGAAAGGTAGCGCACTCTTTTCGGAGGAATGATCGTTACTTCGTCGGTAATTTCCTGTTCAACAAATCCTTGAAGATTTAAATCAGCAAATTTTTCGTTGACTTTAGAAACTAATCTGTTGTATAATTCAGTTGTTCCGTGGTCGTTGAATTGAGATGCTTTTGTTGCATAAACAGGCATTTCATCTAATGGCTGTTCCCATAATAAATGGTTTCTCTGGAACTGCTTTCTAACCGCCTGAAGTGCATCTAAAGCACCTCTTTTATCTGATTTATTTAAAGCAACCAAATCTGCATAATCCAACATGTCGATTTTTTCCAACTGTGTAGAAGCTCCGTATTCAGGAGTCATTACGTACATTGAAACATCGGCAAAATCTGAAACTTCCGAACCAGATTGTCCGATACCTGAAGTTTCCAGAATAATTACGTCTGGATGAGCTAATTTCAACACATTCAAGGCAGAATGAATAAACGGAGAAACCGAAACGTTGTTTTCTCTCGTCGCCATCGAACGCATATAAACTCTCGGATCATTGATCGCGTTCATACGGATTCTGTCACCTAAAAGTGCGCCTCCTGTTTTCTTTTTTGAAGGGTCAATTGAAATAATGGCAATTTTTTTATCTGTATTGGAACGTAAGAAACGTCTTACCAATTCGTCTGTCAATGAAGATTTTCCGGCTCCACCAGTACCTGTAATACCGATAATCGGAATATTTAAATCTTTTGATTTTTCGTCAATCGCAGCAACCAATTCTGGTTTTTCTTCTGAAAAGTTTTCAACCGCTGAAATGATTTTTGCGATGCTCGTAGAATTTTCAAAACTGATTGAATCTAAATCGCTTGCCGTAACTTCTTTTCCTGTCGCGAAATCTGATCTTTTCACCAAATCATCGATCATCCCTTGTAAACCAAGTTCACGGCCGTCGTCCGGAGAATAAATTCTGTCGATTCCGTAAGACATGATGTCTTCGATTTCTTCAGGCAGAATTACACCGCCACCGCCACCAAAAATTTTGATTTGCGGAGAGTTCTTTTCTCTTAAAAGATCATAGATATATTTAAAATATTCGTTGTGACCACCTTGATAAGAAGTTAAGGCAATCGCATTGGCATCTTCCTGAATGGCTGTGTTTACAACTTCTTCAGCAGATTTGTCGTGACCAAGGTGGATGACTTCACATCCTGTTCCCTGAATGACACGACGCATGATATTAATTGCAGCATCATGACCGTCGAATAACGATGCAGCTGTTACAATTCTTACTTTATTTGTTGGAGTATATTTTTGGGTTTCCATAAAAAAACTAGAAAATTTCTGAATTTCCAAATATAATAATAAAATAAGAACCGTTGTTTTCAAGTTAAGAGATTGATTTTAAATTGAATATGATTTTATTGCAGTTTGATTTTATAACTGAACTAACATTTGTTCAGGGGTTTGTATCGTTATTCTTTCATTTTGAGTTTTTCGGAATTAAATTTTTATTTTTGCAGTTAGAATTTTAGGAATGAAAAGAGCATTAATCTATTTTGCATTGGGAACGGTATTGAGTTTTTTAATCAATTATCTGTTTATTGACGGCGAAAATATCGGTCTGGAAATATATTATGCCATCGCTTTCGGTCTTGCGTGGGGAATGGCGTATTTTCTTGATAATCCTAAATTTTCTCTTTTCCAGAAAATGGGTTCTTCTTTTGGTGTGATGGCTGTTTTAGTTGCAGTTGGTGCTGTAATTTTCAGTCTTGAACTGGCAATTCCGTCAATCTTGAAATTTTCTACGGTTTTCGTGGCTTATTATTTAATAGCGAGTTTCAGAAGGAGTAAATCTTTGCGTAATTAAAATTTTCTTTTCGAAATTTATTTTTGAAATTACCGATTTCAATTTTTTTCAGATTTTATTTATCGTTTTTTGACTTTACAAAAGTTAAGATTTTGATTCTTTCAAATACGATAACTTACTTAATATCACCATTTTCAATACTTTAATTCAAAATATATTTTCAGATTAAAAAAATATGTGTACCTTTGCACACCCTTTTAGGGGTAAATTATGTTTAATCTTTAACTAAAACGTGTGAATACATTAAGTTACAAAACTGTTTCAGCGAACAAAGCTACTGCTAATAAAGAATGGGTTGTGGTAGACGCTGAAGGACAACCGTTGGGAAGACTAGCTTCTACGGTTGCAAAGATTTTGAGAGGTAAGCACAAAGCAAACTTTACACCTCACGTAGATTGTGGTGATAACGTTATTGTTTTGAATGCTGGGAAAGTAACTCTTTCTGGAAACAAGTGGAACGATAAGACTTATATCTGGCATACAGGTTATCCTGGTGGACAGAAGTCTATGACTGCGGCTGAACTTCAAAAGAAAGATTCTTTAAAAGTATTGGAAAAATCTGTAAAAGGTATGTTGCCGAAAAACAGATTGGGATCTGCTTTATTGAAGAACCTTTATCTTTATGAAGGAACTGAGCACAAACATGAAGCTCAGCAGCCTAAAACAATTAATGTTAACGAATTTAAATAATTAATTATGTCTATAGTTCACAAAATCGGAAGAAGAAAAACTTCTGTAGCTAGAGTTTATGTAAAGCCAGGTTCTGGTAACATTACAGTAAACGGTAAAGATGCTGCAACTTATTTCTCTACAGACGTGATGGTTTACAAATTAAACCAGCCGTTCATCCTTTCTGAAACTGTTGGTCAATATGATGTTACCGTAAATGTTTTCGGTGGTGGAAATACAGGTCAGGCAGAAGCTATCAGGTTAGGTATTTCTAGAGCACTTTGCGAGATCAACGCTGAGTTCAGATTAGCATTGAAACCTGCAGGTTTACTTACGAGAGACGCAAGAATGGTGGAAAGAAAGAAACCAGGTCAGAAAAAAGCAAGAAAGAGATTCCAGTTCTCAAAACGTTAATTTTCAGACTTCAGATTGGAGATGTCAGATTTCAGACTTTTTTCGTCTGCTATCTTATATCTGAAATCTATTAATCTTAATTTAAAAATTGCCCGTTACGTTTAGCATCCAAACGCTTCTCCCATCTAAAGAAGTTGTTGATTGTTTAAAAAACGGAAAGTAAACTAACAAAAACAGAAAACATGGCAAAAGCAAATGTAAAAGACCTTCTAGAGGCTGGTGTACACTTCGGTCACATGACTAGAAAGTGGAATCCAAATATGGCTCCATACATTTTTATGGAGAAAAACGGTATTCACATTGTAGACTTACATAAAACAGCAGTTAAATTGGATGAAGCTTGTAACGCTTTAGAAAAATTGACTTCTGCAGGTAAAAAAGTTCTTTTCGTAGCTACTAAGAAGCAAGCGAAAGAAGTAGTTGCTAAGCACGCTGCTGAACTTAATATGCCTTATATTACAGAAAGATGGCCAGGAGGTATGTTAACAAACTTTGTTACTATCAGAAAGGCTGTAAAGAAAATGAACTCTATCGACAAAATGAAAAAAGACGGTACGTTCGAAACTTTATCTAAAAAAGAAAGATTACAGGTTGACAGACAAAGAGCTAACTTAGAGAAAAACTTAGGTTCAATCTCTGACATGGTGCGTCTTCCTTCTGCAATCTTCGTTGTAGATATCATGAGAGAACACATCGCTGTAACTGAAGCTAAGAAATTAGGTATCCCGGTTTTCGGTATTGTTGATACAAACTCTGACCCAAGAAAAGTAGACTTCGTTATCCCAGGAAACGATGATGCTTCTAAATCTATCGATATGATCCTGAACGTAGTTTCTGAATCTATCAAAGAAGGTCAGTCTCAGAGAAAAGCTGATAAAGAAAAATCTAAAGAAGAAGGAGAAGTAGTTTCTGCGGATAAAGATGCAGACTTCGATTCTGCTGAATAATCTGAAGATTATCTCTTTAAAATAATAAAACCGTTGAAGAAATTCAGCGGTTTTTGTTTGTTTAATGTTTAAGAATTTCTATTTTTTCTTCTTTCGTTTTGAAGAAACACTTTGCTTTACCTTTGTAGTTTCTGAATCTTTAGACGGTTTGTTTTCTGCAATTAAAACTTTTTCCGATGCAGGTTTGAATCCCGGGTTTTGTAAAACGATGACAAGGCTTTTTTTAATATCTTTTGAACTTTGGTATTTTACATCACAAACATTTCCCGAAAAAGTATATGAATCTTTGTCTAAGACAATAAAATTTTCGCCTTTCGCCGGTACGGCAAGATTGTAAAACTTCTTTCCTGAAATTTCTAAAACCAGATTACAGTCAGAATTGTTTTTAAGTAAAATAATGACCTCATTGTGAGTAATATCTTCATTAAACATATTATTCAGAAGCTTTTTGGTCTTCTCTTTATGCTCATCGGATGTTTCAGACATCAGTTTTTTAAAAACCTCCAGATTGGCTTCAGATTTTTTCTTATTGTTTAGCTGATCCGGTAATTCCATGAAAACAGGTCTTGCTTCCATAGGTTTTGCATTTTTTGCACCTTTCGTCCATTCGGCATTTTTCAATGCAATGATGCGTTGTTTTAGAATTCTCGTTTTAGGATCTTCGGGATGTGCTTTCCCAAGATATTCTTCAATCTCATTAATGTTTGTACTTTTAAGGATATCAACTTTAGCGGTTGTATTATTACCTGCACAGGATGAAATTATGAGACTCAAGAAGAGAAAAAGAAGTGTTTTTTTCTTCATCAAGTTGTGTTTTTATTTTCCGAATATTATTCAGAACAGGTTGTTGATTACAAATGTAATCAAAATATGATTACAATCATTTAATTTGACAATTTTATATTCAAAGAATTTGAAACATATTTTATTTTCTCATAAAAAGAGTTGCAAAGCATTCCCGACAGATTATAATTTTGGTTTTTGGGAATCATCACAGACCCCGTTTTATTTGCTCCGATAGGAATTTTTTTAAAATAATTTTTACCGCTTATGGTTAAAACCATATTGCAATTCGATTTGTTTTCCACGGAAATAGAAACAGTTGTACTGTTTGAAGAACTATTTAGCAAACTGTTTAAAACTTCTGCAGTTTCAGGTTTGTAGATTTTTAGTAAAGCTTGGTATTCTCTTTCCGTTTGTGCTGCAGGACTTATTTTTGTTCCGATGTTTGAGGCTGCGGGAAAGGATTTTTTTACAGGTTTTCTGGTACTGCTGTGAGTGGTTGTTCCACAACTATTTATAAATAAAACGGTAAAAACACAGAGCAGAATAGTTTTTTTCATATTCCTGATGTAAATGTAGATTTTTATTAAACTCAAAAATGACTGCTTTATTGCCATAAAAAAAGCTGCAAAATAATTTACAGCTCCAATATTGATTTAATTAATCTTAAATTTTATGTAAGTAATGGTTTTCCCTTTTGCCGAAAACAACTCTTCATAGTACGTTCGGATGTCTCTTAGATGAGGAGTATTCGGATCGTATTCCAGAGCTCCGTAAATATCATGATGTGCAGAAATAATTTCGTAACCCGCTCCTTGTAAATAGCCTAAAGTATAACCGTGCAAAAACTCGGAGTCGGTTTTTAAATGTACAATTCCGCCGGGTTTTAAGAATTTCTTATATCTTTCAAGAAAATCAGGATGCGTTAACCTGTGTTTTGTACGTTTGAATTTAATCTGCGGATCAGGGAAAGTGATCCAGATTTCATCCACTTCATTTTCAGCAAAATAATATTCTACCAACTCGATTTGTGATCGTAGAAAAGCAACATTATTCATTCCGTTTTCTGCTGCCTCTTTTGCGCCAAACCAAAATCTCGCTCCTTTAATATCTATTCCGATAAAGTTTTTATCGGTGAAGGTTTTTGCAAGACCAACGGTGTATTCACCTTTTCCGCAGCCCAATTCCAGAACGATTGGCTGATCGTTTTTAAAGAAATCTTTTCTCCAGTTTCCTTTTAGTTTAAAACCATTCAGAGCTTCATCTCTTGTAGGTTGAATAACATTTGGGAGTGTTTTATTTTCAGCGAATCTTTTTAATTTGTTTTTGCCCATGAACTATATATGAAGCTGCAAAATTACGAAAATTATGCAGCATTTAAATTTTAAAATCGAAATGAAAAGCAGCAGAGCAAAGAATCTATTTTGAGGAACTTCCGAGCGCCACCATCAAAGGTTTTTGTATCGTTTTCTGAGACGCATACTGTGCTCCGCAAACAAGACTGGTAAAGAGATAATCTCCTTTTTCCACCACGATAGAATTGTCGCCGTGAGCCGGAATCGGAAGCCTGTATTTTGTATTTCCGACACCTTCAATCCTAACGATGATATTACAGTCTGATTTATTGGTAATCATCACAATGCATTCTTTTGAGTTGGGATCGTTATCAAATAAAGAGTTCAGAATTTTTACCGTTTTATTTTTATGTTCTATAGGGTTTTCTCCCATCAGCATATTAAATTCAGAAGCTTCTGTATCGGCAATTACTTTTGTGTTTTTTGTAGTTGCAGAAGCGGTTACATACACATTTTGGGCAGAGCTTGGTGTATAAACGACCGCAGACTGACCGACCTGCAGCTGTTTCTGATATTTTAAGATTTGCTTTTGCTTGATCATGGCATTCATTTCCTCGAAAGAAACTTTCGTAGACGGGCCTCTTTTCAGTCTTGCGAGATTATCCTGCATTTCTCTTACCTTTCTGTCACCCGGTGGAGCATTTTTGATATAATCTTTCATAAAATCCATTACTCTGGGTTTAAGTACAGATCTTCGCGGATCATCGGGATGTGCATCTCTCAGGAAGGCATTGATTTCGTAAATATTCTTGCTTTTAAGGATATTGCTGTAGTCTTTGCCTTTCCTCTGCGCCGAAAACGTCAGGAATAATAAAGTGGTGAAAAGTAAAATTACCTTTTTCATTAAAATAATATTTATTGATATTGCTTAAATAAATTTTAAGGCTTATTTAAACTGATGGTGTTATTAGTTTCATTTAAAATTAAACAAATTTTAAAAAATATTATTGCCTAAAGTGTTAAGATTTGTTTTGAAGGATGAATTTCAACTGAGAAATTACTCTACAACTTCCTGAAGGTGTGAATTTTTCAGTCTTCTCTGGTAAATAGGAAGATACTTTTCAATAGGTAATTTTACGGCTTCAAAATTTCCGCTTTGAATATAAACTTCAATGTTTTCGGAAGTATAAACAAACTGCAAAAAGTTGTCGATAAGATTTTCAGGAATTTTCAGCCTTGTGAAATAATCGTTTCCTAAATAATTTTTGATGTTGGTAATAGAGTTATTCATTCTCTCGTAAGCGACCAGACGTTGTTTTTTCTTGCGGTCACCGGAAAGAATATCAAATATACTCTCTAAGCTGAACGTAAGACCACCGTCTCTCAAACCGGCAACCGGAAGTTCTGGCGAAGTACCGTCACCTTTAGGCTCGGGAAGACCGATTACTTTTTTCAGGGCAAGTGTTTTGTCTTCTTTGCGGATAGAGTTTACATCGTATCTGAGATTTCCGGTAGGTCTGAATCTGCTGATAACAACCTCCTGAATATCGTAGTATGCTACTTTTAATTCAATTAAATTTTTAGAATTAAACATTTGCGGCGTTAACTTCACATCTTTTCTTTCTGTAATGATTGATGTGAAACGTATAACATCTCCGGGTTCTGCTTTTATATTAAATTCTCCACTATAAGTTGTAAGAACAGTCTTGAGTGTCGTAAGATTGGTGACATAAACCTGATTAAGGTACAGTACCGAATTGTCTCGCAAAAAGACTTCGCCGGAAAAATTCTGTGCATTAATTTTACTTATAAAAACCAACACTATAATTAAAAAAAGTTTCTTCATATGTCGTGCAAAATTACATAAGAATTGTGTCAGTTTTATGTGAGATTTATCAATACGTGGTTAAAATTATATTAAACTTTATACTTAACTGTTAATGTATGTTATAGAAAGTATTTTCAGTATTAAATATATTTTTAACATTACGAAATTAAAACCATTTAGATTAAAAATCTTAATGTTAAAAATAAGAACAAACAAAGTTTATAAAAAAGCTCTAAATTTTACATTTATTTATCCCAAAGACTGTTATTTCTGTGTTTTACCAATAGCCAGCTAGAATATTTTACAGTGGTTACATTGCCAAGTTCTGTCCAGCTTATAAAATACCAATATGTTGCGGTAGAAACAGGTCTTCCTTTCATGTTTCCGTCCCAGGTAAACTTATTGGAAGGAGTTCCACGGAAAACTTCTGCGCCGTATCTGTCAAAAATCCTGAATTCGAGATTTTCTTTGTTCATCAAAGCCGAATAATCTATTTCATCATTTCTGCCGTCACCATTTGGTGTGATGGTATTAATTAAATTAATGATCACAAAATCTTTCGTTACAATCTCGCAACTCAGGGAATCTCTTACATAAATCGTGTAAGTTCCTCTTCCTACATTGTTAAATATATTAGAAGTCTGCCATGTAAAACCATCAAGAGAATATTCATAAGCAGGTGTACCGCCGCTTACGCCGATGGTYACTGTAGACCCGTTGATTTCGATTGAAGTAATCACAGGCAGAGTAGATTCTGAAACATTTACAAATTGTCTGTAAACGCATCCGTTAAAACTAAGCTCAACCCAATAATTTCCTGCAGGAACATTAGAAATTGCGGGTGTTGTATCACCTGTGCTCCAAAGGTAAGCATCAAATCCGGGACCTGCATCTAAGTTGGTATTGGTTTTAGGACAAACTATTTTATCTGCTAAAATATCAGATTTTTTAGGAACTTTAAGGTTGATTCTTATGGTTGCTACATCCGGACAAAAACCACTTTTTTCAAATCTAATGTAAAAAGTATGAGATCCGGTAAGGGTAACCGCACCGCTAATTGGCGAAGCATCATTCTGTGCATCTGCAAGAGTGGCATGATAACTAACCGTAACAAGCGGGTCTGCCGTAAACTGATTTATGAAAAATGACAGATTCATCGGTTTTATTCCATCTAAATCGTCATCACAAAAATCGGTGGTTAAGGTGTTTCTGATTAAAGTCAGTTTCGTACCAACCGTAAAATTCACCTGTTGAATGACAGGAGCACATCCATCCGGAGATTCCACGCGGATGAAAATAGTGGTATTTGCATTATAGCTCCAGTTATTGGGAAGCGTATTTGCATTTCCTAAATTGGCATCTGCCAACTGAGCATAATATCTTACATTGGTAAAATAAGCAGGATTGTTTAGTATAAGTTGTGTAATATCTGAAAGAACTACATTCACGGTTCCATCCAGGTTTTCATCACACTGATTTCCCATGTTTGCAGGCGTAACAACTGCAAGCGGAAACAGGTTTAATGTAATCTGTGCTATATTTTTACACCCTGTAGCATTTTTTACAACTGCATAAACGATAGTTCCGTTCGCTGCAGGATAGGTTGTAGGAACAGTAATTAATGCTGCCAAATTTTCGTTTTGAGCATCAAGTAATGTAGGATAATAAGTAATGGTTACCGGTGTATTTGTGGTAACAACAGCCGTTGTAAGGTTAAAAGTTCCGTTCCCGTTAACATTACAGACATTTAAAGTTGCATTGTTTACAGTTACAGGATTAATATTAATCGTTACTGTAACGGTTTCGCAGTCTGTAAAGTCCGGATCGTTTCCGCAGAAAGTATAAACGAACGTGTCGGTTCCTCCAGCTGCAGGATTGGTTGCGGTATAAGTAATAATTCCTGTTGCTGCATTAATGGTTGCAGTTCCTAAAGTTGGAGCAGTGGTAATGGCAACAGTAGATGCAACCGGAGTTTGTGTAGAACTTGTAAATGCAGGAGTGATAACTTTTGTATCACAAATGTCATACGTTACAGCAGTTTGCTTCATACAGTTTAAAACCTTGAAAGGTGCTGTTACAAGCGGAGCGCAGGTTCCCATCGTTACCGAACAGGTATAATTTCCGGATCCGGTAGGAGTGTAGGAGGAGGATGTAGCTCCCGGTATAATATTTCCGTTTACATACCATTGATAAGAGTCATAGATAACAGGATCTACGGTTAGTATGATTCCCGGAACGCAGTCTCCGCCGGATTTTAAAATCACGGGTTGAGTAGAAAATCCTGCAAAAAAACCGCCGTATCCTACAGCGTCACTTCCTGCGGTAATTCCTGCGGTGATTGCTTTTGTTGAAGTTACTGTAATTGTTCCTGTAGTATTTGGAATTCCATATGTTACCCAGTTGGTGGTTCCTGTCATATCAAACGGTCCTGTTCCTGCCGGAGGAGGTGTTCCGTTTACAAAAACAGTAGCGCCTTTTTCGGTGATAAGATTTAATTTGGTTGGAATATTAAGAATTCCTGCAGGGTTATTGTTGGTATGCACAAAGTTTTCATTAATAAGCCCGACTTCATCGATCTGTTTTGGAAGATAACAGTTGAGCGCCGGAATAAAATTAAAACCACCTGTTGCCACTTCATTTCCTGTAGTGGCTGCTCCTGCGAGTATCTGATAAACGTAAGCGTTTTTACTTGTTACAATATAAAGATTATAATGGTTGGTTCCCTGAAGCTGATATTTGTTATCGGGAATTACAAAATATTGCCCGGTATTCAGATTGGCAATAGGTATAAGTTCGTTATTTACATATACTGCAGTATTGTCTTGCGTGGCAATTACTACAGCTCCTTCCATATTGCTGCCGATATTTCCGTTACCTTTTACAAGGGCAAAAGTGGTTCCAAGCTGACTTACCGGTATCGACTGATCCATTAAAATATCTGAACTTGTAGGATTATTTCCGGCATATTGACCGTTGAAGTTTCCGTTGGTAATATTTACAGGCTTTGTGGCGATAATTTTAGCACCGATAAATCCGTCAAAATTTCCTGTAATATTCCCGATACCGTCAATGATATAAGACTGCCCTTTGTTTAATGTAAAAGTAAGAGTTGGGTTTGTAGCTCCTGTTGTTCCGTTTGAGAACTGTACTGTATTTCTGTAACCTGAAATGGTAACCGTTGTATTGTCTTCAGTTGCCAAAACACTCGTCATAAAATTGAGGATGCTGTTGTTTACCGTTATTGGAGCTGAAGCTGCGTGAAAAGTTGTACCCGTTGAGGAAATTCCTTTTGAGGTAATAATTTCAGCGTGATTAAAAACCGAAAATCTAAGGTTCGCATAAAAAGGAAAGTCGGCTTTTAGATATAAACCTTTTGAGGTTGGAGTAAAAAGATCCGTCTGCTGAGTAGTAATAATATATTCTCTAAGAACATCAAATTTTTGCGGATTGTTTTTGCTAATGGTAACTGTGCCAATAACGACATTGTTATTGTAAATGGTAACAGCAAACGGAGTAGTACGGTTTGTGGAAAGATAAAGTTTTTGGTAAGGATTGGGGTTGCCTGTACGATCTACCATGGGAGCAAACCAATGTTCTCTATCCAGCTGAGCAAGTGAAGTAGAGAATATATAAAAAATAAGAAAAAAAGATAGAATTTTCTTCATATTGAACTTGAGTTTACTACAAATTTAATAATAAAATACGTTAATAGTTTTAAAAATAAACAAAAAACCACGATATTAAATCGTGGTTTTTAATAATATTTGATTTGAGATTGCTTATTCTCTGTTTTTCACTAAAATCCAGCCTGAGAATTTGATTGGAGTTTTAGTTCTGTTGTTCTCATTCCAACTGATGTTGTACCAGTAATTTCCTGTAGAAACCTTCTTTCTGTCATTGGTTGTTCCATCCCAGGTATAACCATTGTCTTTGTTTCCTTGGTGGATTCTGTTTCCGTATCTGTCAAAAATATTGAATACCAGATTTGGCTTATTTGCAAGGGCAGAATAATCTAATATGTCATTAATTCCGTCTGAGTTTGGAGTAATTACATTCACAATATTAGGAATTGTAATATCTACTTCAATCGGTACGCAATTGAAAGTATCTCTTACATAAACTTTAACATCACCTCTCGGAAGATCTGTAAATACGTTTGATGACTGCCAGTTGATATTGTTGATAGAATATTCATAAGGAGCAACACCTCCGGTAACATAAACTGTAATACTTGTGCTGGAAACTTCAATATTTGTAATAACCGGCTGCTCAGAAGCATACACTTTTACAGCTTGTTTGGTAGTACAGTCTCCTGTTCTTAGTTTTACCCAATACGTTCCTACTCCTACATTAGAGATAGTTTGTGTAGTAGCTCCTGTGCTCCATTCGTATTCGTCAAATCCTGGTCCTGCATCTAAAACTGTTTTGTCTTCAACGCAGATTATTTTATCTACCAATACCGCAGATTCTACCGGTGCTAAAACAACCAGATTTACTTTTGCAACACGATAACATCCGTTTGCATTACTTACTCTTATATAAGCAACACCGGTTGGAGCCACATATTGATCCGGAACCAATATTTCATTCGTTTGATTGTTGGCATCAGTTAATGAAGGATAATATTTTTTGGTAACACCCGGTTGAGTAGTTACAGTTGCATTCGTAAGATTAAATAATCCTGTAGCGATATTTTCTTCAAGGAAGCACGTTCTTAATGTTGCATCATTTACTATCGGGCTTTCTGCTACAGTTAAAGTAAGTGTGATCTGTTCACAGTCTACAAATTCAGGATCATTTCCGCAGAATTTATAAACAATCGTATCAGTACCTACAAAACCGGCATTTGGAGTATATCCGATAACGCCTGTTGTAGGATTGATTATTGCTGTACCATTGGTTGGCGGAGTAATGATCTGTACACTGCTTGGTGTAAATGTCTGTGTAGAGGTAGTAAATTGCGGAACAATATTTAAATATCCTTCACACACTGTTCTTGTTTTAGCAGTTTCCTCAAGACAAGTGAAAACTTTGAATATTGGAGTGATTGCCGGAGGACAAGATCCTACCGTAATTCTCACGGTATAGTTTCCTGCAACAGTCGGAGTATAAGTATTGCTGTTTGCTCCAGGGATTGCCACATCGTTTCTGAACCACTGATAAGTATCGTAGCTGTCGTCAACTTCTAAAACCAATCCAGGAATACATTCTCCTGTTTGTTTTGCAATAAGCGGAATTGAAGAGAAACCTGCAAAATAACCACCGTATCCTGCTGTACTGTATCCTCCATTAATACCTGCTGTTACTGCTTTTGTTGAGGTAATTGTTAAGTTTCCTGTAACAGGTTGTATCGCATACGTTACCCAGTTGGTGTTTCCAGTAAGAGGGTAAGGACCTTGTGCAGCGGTTGGCTGTACACCGTTTACTGTTACAGTTGCTCCTGCTTCAGTAAGGATATTAAGCTTTAAAGTAACTGTTCCGGATGAGCCAGGTATCTCCTGTACTCTGCCAATTTCATCAATTTTTCTAGGTAAAAAACAGTTTAAAGGGGGTATGTAGTTGTATCCTCCGGTTTCTGTACCAGAGGAAGTAGTGGGAGAAGCACTTGCTAACAATTGGTATAAATAAACATTTTTAGATGTGTTAATATACATGTTATAATGACCGCTTGTACCCTGAAGTACATAGCTGCTTTCTAAAATTCTGTAATAATCTCCTTCCGCAAGTGTAGCAACAGGTGTCGTAGCACCATTAAGATATACTTGTGTATTATTTTCAGTTGCTATAATAATTCCTCCTTCGGTATTATAAGTATTAAGAACCGCACGGCTTCTCACCATGGCAAACTCATTACCTAGTCGATCAACCGGTACTGATTGATCCATAATAAGGTCTGAACCGTTACTTGTTTGTCCGGTAGCATACATTGCATTTGCATTTCCGTTAGTTACAGAAATTGGTTTTGTAGCCACAATTTTAGATCCGATAAAACCATCTCTGTTAGCTGCAACATCTGCTTGTCCGGCTAAAATATAAGATTGTCCTTTATTTAAATTAAAAGTTAGCGTCAATGGCGGAGCTGTATTATTTACAAACTGAACATTCGCATTATATCCTGTTACAGTAACTGTTGTATTATCTTCTGTGGCAAGAATACCAGTTGTAAAGTTGTGTGAAGAAGTAGTAGTCGTAATAGGAGCCGCTGCTGCATAAAACTTGGTTCCTATTCCTGCTTTACCTTTGGAGGTGATAATTTCACCGTGTGAAGTCACTGCAGCTCTTAATGATGCAAAATATGGCTTCGTTCCTTTGGTATAAACTCCCATGTTAACCGGAGTAGATGCCATACTTTCATTGTCTGTCCAGATATATTGTGCAGGCAAAGGGAATGATTGTGGTGAATTTTTACTGATTGTTACCGCACCAATCTGTGTGTTGTTATTAAAAATTTTAACTTCAAAGGGCGTGGTTGAATCTGTAGAGAAATAAAGCGTATGAGTGTACGGAGTACTGTTTTGACTGTCAAAATACGGAGCAAACCAGTGATCTGTATCTCTCTGCGCAAAGAGTATATTGCTACTAAAAAGTACCAATAAAATAGTGAGTAAAAGTTTTCTCATAATGTAGAATTAGGATTTGTACAAAAATAATAGATTATTTTAAAAGTATTGTAAAAAATAATAAAAAAAAATCAAAAATAAATAAGAAAAAGCCACAACCGTTAAGTTGTGGCTTAATATTAAAAAAGATATTCTTTTATTCTCTGTTTTTAACAAGAATCCAACCGGTGTATTTAATTGGAGTTTTTGCTTCATTTGGCTCATTCCAGTTAATATGATACCAATAAGTTCCTGTTAAGATCTTTTTATTAGATTGAGTTCCGTCCCATCTGTAATTATTAGACTTATCACCTGTGAATATTTTATTCCCGTATCTGTCATAAATTACAAAAATAAGATTATCCTTATACGCAAGCTCTCTGTAATCCAGGTAATCATTTACATTATCTCCATTAGGGGTAATTGCATTTACCAAATTTGGTACGGTAACCTCCACAGAAATCGGGGTACAGTTGAAAGAATCTTTTACGTAGAATGTATGCTGTCCTCTTGTAAGATTGGTAAATACATTAGAATCTTGCCATGCAGTTATGCCGTCTACTGAGAACTGATATGGAGCTATTCCTCCGGTTACGATTACTGTAGCTGTATTATTAGATATTTCAACCGAAGTGATGACAGGATCCTGTGCTTTCTTCACGCTCACAAACTGCTTCACAGAACATCCTGAATCCTGAAGAATTACCCAATAATCGCCTACTGTTACTCCTTGGATGGTTTGTGTAGTTGCACCAGTACTCCAACGGTAAGATTGATATCCGGGACCTGCATCCAGAGTTGTCTTGTCATCAATACAAATGTATTTATCTACCAATAATGGAGATCTTTTCGGAGGAGTTACTTTCAGGTTGATTTTAGCAATCGCATAACAACCGTTTGAGTTGAATACTCTTGTATATACAGCGCCGTTTCCAGAAACATAAGCATCAACTCCTACAATTTCATTGGTTCCGTTACTTGCGTCAGTAGAAGTTGGGTAGAATTTTTTTGTAACCGGTGCTTCTGCTGTTACATCTGCGCTTACAAGATTAAATCTTCCTCTTGTTTCGTCATTTTCTATAAAGCATTCTGTTAAAGTTGCTTCTTTAACTACCGGAGTAGGGAAGAAATCTAATGTAATTTTAGCATTTCCTACACAGCCTTCTGCTGTTGTAACTCTTACATATACTGAGCCTAATCCTGAGAAATAATTCGTTGGGTTAGTAATCTGATTAGTATTTGCATTTAAATCTGCCAGAGTTGGATAGAATTTTTTTGTTGTTGGAACAGCATTGTCTGTTACATTTGCTGTCGTTAAATCAAAGAATCCGTTACCAGCATATTGGCAAGCATAGATCGTTCTGTCTGTAAGTACAAAAGGAACCACATTTAAATTTAAAGTTACCTGTTCGCAATCTATAAATTCAGTTGCATTACCGCAGAATTTATAAACAATCTTATCTGGTCCTAAATATCCTGCATTTGGAATATAGGTTATCACTCCGGTAGAAGGGTTAAGTGTTGCAGTTCCGTTTGTTGGCTGTGTAATAATCTGAACTGTACCTGGAACCGGTGTCTGAGTAGAGTTTGTAAACTCAGGAACAATTGCTTTTGTACCACAGATGTTTATATTTTCTGTAGTTTGCGCCAGACAAGCAAATACTTTGTAAATTGGAGTTGTCACTGGCGGACAGGTTCCCATCGTTACTTTTACGGTATAGTTTCCTGCAACGGTAGGAGTAATCGTGTGAGTAGTTGCCCCGGCAATTGGTGCATTATTTAAAAACCATTGGTAGGTTTCATAACCGTCGTCAACCTCTAAAATAATTCCCGGAATACATTCACCGGTCTGTTTTGCAATTACAGGAATTGAAGAGAATCCTGCAAAATATCCACCATAACCTGCGGTTTCGTAACCTCCGTTAATACCGGCTGTTACAGCTTTATTAGATTCAATTGTTAAATTATTAGGCAATCCTTCAACAGCATACGTTACCCAAGCCGTATTTCCTGTAAGTGGGTAAGGTCCTTGAGCTGCCGTAGGTGCAACCCCGTTTACTGTAACTGTAGCTCCTGCTTCTGTTAAGATATTTAATTTTAGATTGATTGTTCCTGTATAACCAGGCATCTCATTGATTTTGCCAATTTCATCAATTTTTCTTGGTAAAAAACAGTTTAATGGGGGTATATAGTTGAATCCGCAAGTTGCATTGCTATCATTTACAGATACTAATTGATATAAATATGCATTTTTTGATGTAGTAACCAACATATTATAATGGTTATTAGTTCCCTGCAACTGATAAGCGCTTCCAGGAATTCTATACCATTGGCCTTGGTTAATTGTAGCTACAGGTGCACCTGCACCGTTTAAAAATATGTCTGTATTATTTTCAGTGGCAATTACGATTCCGCCTTCTAAATCTGATGCTGTAGACTTCGTTCTTACCATAGCAAAAGTACTTCCTAGTCTTTCTACAGGAACAGATTGATCTAAAACAGCATCTGAACCAACACTTGCACCAAGTCCAAAATTTCCGTTCACATTTCCGTTGGTAAGAGTAATTGGCTTATCAGAAACAATTTTTGCTCCCATGAACGGAGCTGTTGGTGAGGTATTTCCTGCAAATATGAATGATTGCCCTTTATTTAAAGTAAAAGTGGTGGTGTTTCCGGTGGGTGTACCTCCAAAAAAATTAACGATTCCGTTCCAGGTAGCAGTTACAACAGTGTTATTTTCTGTTGCCATAACTCCGGCAGTAAAGTTATTTGATGTTGAATTTGATGGTGTATTAGCTACGTAAAATTCTTTCCCGAGACCAGCTTTACCTTTACTGGTCACAATCTCGCCATGTGAAAACTGACCCATTCTTAGCGTACAGTAGAACGGCTTGCTTCCTTGCAGATATACACCTTTAGTAATTACATATCCAATGCTCCGTATCTCTTTGTGCAAACAAAGATGTAAATGTTGTAAAAAGTAATACGAAACTTAATAGAAATCTTTTCATAAAATATGGAATTAGGATTTCTACAAAATTAAAATAATATTTAATATATTGTTAATAAATTATAAATAAAATTTAAAATTTATTCTTGATTCTATAGCTAATGCAAATTTAATTGGTTGAAATTATGAATTGTTGAAATTATTTTTACCAATTAAATTGATTATTCTTAGCTCATAAATAAAAAAGAGAGAACTTAAAATATTCTCTCTTAAATTTTATTGAATCTAATTATCCATTCTTAATGATTTTTTAATATAAATTAAGTTAGGGATAAGGATTACTTTAAATTATTAGGATCAGCATTTTTTCATAACAAAACTAAAAAATCTAATCTCTATTCTTTATTAATAGCCATCCCGAGTGAGAAACCGGCAATTTTGTGTCGGGCTCAATCCATTTAATGATATACCAGTATGTTCCTGTCGAAAGACTTCTTCCGCCGGATCTTCCGTCCCATTTGTAATTGTTACCGGAAGATTTGTAAACAGCTGCGCCGTAACGGTCAACCACTTCAATGCTTACCTGTTGTTTTATTTTTAAATCTGAATAGTCTAAAGCATCATTTCTTCCATCTCCGTTTGGAGTAATGGTATTGATTAAATTTAAAATTAAAAAATCTTTAATTACAGGTTGGCAACCATCTCTGCCAATTACATAAACTTTGTACGGGCCTCTCGTTAAACCGGTAAATACATTAGAGTTCTGATAATCAGAGCCGTTTAATGAATATTGGTAGGGCGCAGTTCCTCCTGTAACGTTTATTGTTGCGGTAGTTCCTGTAACGATAATGCTGGTAACTGTAGGAGCCTCTGCTGCGGTTACTGTTACACTTTGTCTGTAAACACATCCGTTAAATCCTAAATCTACATAGTAAGTTCCTACGCCGGCTGTAATTGCAGAAGTAGTAGCTCCCGTACTCCACAAATAAGAAGTGAAACCGTCTCCGGCATTCAAAACGGCTTTGTCATTTGAGCAGATCACCTGATCTTTCAAAACATCAGATTTTTTCGGAGATTTTAAACTTACCTTTAATGTGGCTGTATTTGGACATCCGTTACCACTGGTGAATCTGATATAAAAAGTTGTTGCTGTGGTAATTATCTGATTGGCAGCTAATCCGTTGATTCCAGATTGTGCATCTGCCAATGTTGCATGGAAAGTTAAATTTACGGCAGGATCTGCAGTAAATTGGTTTTTATAGTCATTAAGATTGACATTTTGAGTGCCGCTTAAATCATTGTCACAAACTTCTGTATTTATGTTTGAAGCCAATAATGTGATTTTATTACCGATATTAAACTCAATCTGTCCGAAAGATGAAGGACAAGTCGTGCTCGATCCGTCTACTCGTACGTAAACGATGGTGTTTGTATTGTAAATCCAGTTTGCAGGAAGGGTGTTGTTGTTTCCGGCATTGGCATCGGTTTGATTTAAATAATATCTTACCGTAAAATTTCCAGAATTTGTTACAATTTGAGGAGTAATCGTTGTAAAATTTACATTAATATTTCCATCAAAATTATCATCACAAAGTACAGCATTGTAATTTGCAGTATTAATATTCGGGGAAGGATTAACCGTTAAAGTAATCTGTGCCACTTTTGTACATCCGTAAGCTGAGGTTACATTGGCATAAATAATTCCTGCAGGTCCTGAATATGTTGTAGGAGCAGCAATTTGCCCAGTTAAATTTGCATTTGTAAAATAGGTAATCGTAGCTCCGGGAGCGGTAGTAACGTTTGCTGTTGTTAAATTATAAGTTCCGTTTCCTGTAGCGTTGCTGCATGCTGTTAATGTTGCATTGTTTACCTGAAGAACATCCGTATTGATAATGATTTTAAAATATTCAAAAGCAAAAGGGTTTCCGTTTCCTTGAATATAATAAATAAACGAATCAGTCATGTTAACAGTCGTCGCATTTGGCGTGTAAGTAATCTGTCCTGTTGGGTTTACCGTTACAGTTCCGTTGGCTGGCTGAGAAATAATTGTAGTAAGTGCAGGTACAATCGTTTGTGTAGAATTGGTAAAAGCAGGAGTAATCACTTTAGTATTACAAGACCCGATTGTATAAGTTGTTGTTGAAATTGGCGGACAAAGCGTGTAATTATATACCGCAGTCAGTTTTGTTTCGCAATTATTTTTGGTTACCGAGCAAGTATAAGCTCCCGCTCCGTATAATTCTGGGTTTATTGAGAAAGTTGTTGCTCCGGGAATGGCAACTCCGTTTAAGTACCATTGGTAAGAATCATAATTATTATCAACCTGCAAAAGAATTCCTGCGTAGCAATCGCCGGTTTTTGTAATTGCCGGAACAGATGAAAACCCTGCAAAATATCCTCCGTATCCTACAGCGCCGCTTCCTGCCGCAATTCCAGCCGTCATTGCTTTTGTAGAGTTTAATGTGATATTTCCTGTAACATTTTGAACAGAGTAGCTTACCCAATTCGGGTTTCCCGTTACAGGATATGGTCCGTTTCCTGCAGCAATTGCATTTCCGTTTAAGGTTACAGTCGCTCCGGTCTGCGTAATAATATTTAATCTTGTAGCAAAAGTTTGTCCTCCGATTCTGTTGATAAATCCTATTTCATCAATTTTATTAGGCATAAAACAGCTTAAAGGCGGGATGAAATTCATTCCTCCGGAAGCATATTCGTTTCCGTTGGTAGCACCGGAAAGAAGCTGATAAACGTAGATGTTTTTAGTAGAAGAAATATTCATATTATAATGACCATTTCCCTGGTTTTGGTATCTTGCGCTTGGGACTAAATAATATTGTCCTTCATTAAGAGTTGTTGTCGCTCCGGTTCCGTTAAAGGTGATCTGGGTATTGTTTTCTGTAGCAATAATCAAAGCGGTTTCCATTTGAGAATTTACGGTTCCGTTTCCTTTTACAACCACAAAATCTTTTCCTAAACGATCCACAGGAACCGCCTGATCCATCAAAATATCATTGTTGGTAAGGTTCTGCGAAGTATAAGCTGCGTTAAAGTTTCCGTTGGTAACAGAAATTGCTTTTGTGGCAACAATTTTTGCTCCTACCAATCCTGTTTTATTGGCATTAGACCACGAGCTTACCACATCTAAAATATAAGATTTGCCTTTATTAAGCGTAAATGTTCTTGTAGGAGAAGATACTCCGTCTGAAAAAGTAATACCCGGATTGTAGCCGGAAATCGTAACGACCGTATTGTCTTCGGTTGCAGTAACCCCGATTGTAGCATTCATATGGTTTTCGGATCCCGAAATAGGAGCTAATCCTGCGTAAAATGTTGTTCCTAAACCTGCTGCTCCTTTCGATGTTAAAATCTCAGCATGATTGGTCATTGCAAATCTGTAATTGGCAAAGAATTTTTTAGGACCTTTCACATTCAATCCCATGTTATTTGGTGTAAACAATTGGTTTTGAGAAGAGGCGATCAAAAAATCGTTGGGAATAATTACCTGTGCCGGATTGTTTTTACTTACCTGAGCAGTGGTGTAAAGTGTATTGTTGTTGAAAATCTGTACTGTGAAAGGTACAGCTTCATCGGTTGATAGATATAAATATCCTTCAAGACCACCGGTTCCTGCTTTTGCAGCCATAGGAGCAAACCAGTGCTCAGTATCGAGTTGAGCATTAAGGATAAAACACCAAAATGTACAGATAATAAGTAGAAATCTTTTCATGCCTCAGTTTTAGGGGCGACAAATTTAAGCATTAATAATCAATTTTTTACAGTATTTTTTTAACACTTTTTTAATATTTGCTAAAATGTGGAAAACTTAAAACAGGCTTCATATTTTGTTAATATTGTAATCTGAAATTACAGCAAAAAAAATCCCGATGAAAAAATCATCGGGATTGGTATTTTTAAATTTGAAAAGCTATTATAAGCTAACTCTTACAAATCCTGTTACTTTAAGATCTCCGTTTACAGATTTTACATAATCAGCAACAGAAACAGAATTGTCTTTAATGAAATCCTGGTGTACCAAAGTATTGTCTTTGTAGAATCTCTGCATTTTACCTTTCAAAATGTTATCGATAATGTTTGCAGGCTTACCTTCTTCAGTAAGTTTGTGTCTTTCGATTTCCAATTCTTTATCGATAGTTTCCTGAGAAACAGCATTCTCATCAAGAGCGATTGGATTCATTGCAGCAGCCTGCATAGAAACAGCTTTAGCAGCTTCGTCAGCTCCTTCTACTTTAGCAGAAAGTGCAGTGATTGCAGCAATCTTGTTTCCAGCGTGGATGTAAGCTCCTAAGAAAGGTCCTGTAATTCTTTCGAATGCACCGATCTCGATTTTCTCACCGATAACTCCTGTTTGCTCGATCAATTTATCAGCAACCGTCATTCCGTGGAAATCTGTAGCCAATAATTCTTCTTTAGTAGCAGCGAAAATAGCCATTTCAGCCAATTCGTAAGCCAACTCGATGAACGCTTCGTTTTTAGCAACGAAGTCAGTTTCGCAGTTTAAAGAAATAATAACACCTAAAGTATTATCTTCGTTTACTCTTGCGATTACTGCACCTTCAGAAGAATCTCTGTCAGCTCTGTTTGCAGCAACTTTTTGTCCTTTTTTTCTAAGGATATCTACTGCTTTTTCGAAGTCTCCTTCTGCTTCAACTAGAGCTTTCTTGCAGTCCATCATACCTGCACCTGTTTGGTTTCTTAATTTTGCTACGTCTGCAGCAGCTGGTGAATAAGACATAATATTTGTTATTTTTTTATTTAAAATTATAATTAACTTTAATAGTTTATTTTTGAGCAGTGCAAAGATAATGATTTTAATGATAAACTAAAAAATGACTTTTGACGTTATAGTATTTATTTAATAAATTTTTAAAGATTTTACATGAAAAAACTATTTCTAATCATATTCTTGTCTATTTTCAGTCTGGGCGTTGCTCAAAAGAAGAAAAAAGCCAAAGCCAAAGTTGTTGCAGAAAAAGAAACGGTTATCATTTATACTCTTGAAGAAGCAGAGTCTACTGCCGAAGCAAGAATTATAGCAGGTTTTATCAAACAAAATCCGGGACACGAAAAAAACGATAAGCTGAAAAGGAAACTTATCGAGATGATTATGGCAGATAATTCCATAGAAGCAAAACCTACCATAAAACCTTTAAGCAAAAATAAAATTGAAAAAATCGTAAGCAATAACGAGCTTAATAAAGGTAAAAATCTGGCTTCAAATACCAAGACAGCTACCTGACTCATCTTTTCAATAACGATCCTAATGATAATGAAGCTTATATCAATATCAAAAACAAATCAAAGTGCAGGCTGATTGTAAAAATAAGCGGTAAAAAATATTATAATCTTGATGTGCCTGCAAACGGGCAAAATTTTGTTATGGTAGAAAAAGGTGATTATGTTTTGACGAMATCCGTTTGTGATGCTAAATATTCTTCTTTGAAAAAAGTAACAAGAGATATTGAAATTCAGCTGAATGTTGCAGAGTAAATTTAATTACAAAAACAAAAAACGGTTAAGAATTTTTTTCTTAACCGTTTTTTTTATCCTTTAAATTGCCCCATTGCAATAAATTTGTCTTGTCTGTGGGTCTCCAGTTCCTTACCTGTAAATTTAGAGAAAGCTTTTATGTTTTGTAAAATAGAAGCTTTTAAATTTAAATAAGCAACTTCCGGGTCGTAATGAGCTCCACCAAGTGGTTCTTCTATAATTCCGTCGATGAATTTTTCTCTCAATGCATCTTTCGGGGTAAGATTCAATGCGTTTGCGGCATCTTCTTTATGATCCCAGTTTCTCCAAAGAATTGAAGAGCAGCTTTCCGGCGCAATTACAGTGTACCAAGTATTTTCCAGCATATACACTTTGTTACCAACACCAATTCCTAATGCTCCGCCACTTGCTCCTTCACCGATAATGTAAGTGAAAATAGGAGTTTTAAGCATGGTCATTTCGAAAATATTTCTTGCAATCGCTTCACCTTGTCCTCTTTCTTCAGCTTCCAAACCTGGGTAAGCTCCCGGTGTATCAACCAAAGTTACAACAGGAATTCTGAATTTTTCAGCAAGCTTCATGAGTCTTAAAGCTTTTCTGTATCCTTCAGGATTTGGCATTCCAAATCTTCTGTATTGTCTTTCTTTAGTAGTTCTTCCTTTTTGGGTTCCGATAATCATTATTTTCTGACCATCAAGAGTTGCTAAACCACCAATCAATGCAGGATCATCTGCAAAATTCATCAGTTCTTTTATAGGAAGTTCGAAACTTAAATATTCCATTCTTGAAGTAAATTAAATCTTTCAAATGTATGAAAAATATGATAWATCTATTTAAAATTATTCACTGCATTACTTATTCGGAGGGTAGTTTCCTCTTTACCAATGAGTTCTACGATGTCCGGAACATCTGGTCCTTTCAATTCTCCTACCAATGCTAAACGTAATGGCATCATTATTTTACCCATTCCTAAGCCCTTGCTTTCAGCAAAATCGTGTAAGCTTTGTTTGATGTTTTCAGCAGTAAACGCTTCGACTGCGCTCAGCGTGACAGAAAATTCAGTCAAAAGATTTGAAGTTTCGTCATTCCAAGCTTTTTTTGATGCTTTCTCGTCGTAAGAAGTAGGTGCTTCAAAGAAAAATTTTCCGTTTTCGTAAATATCTTTCGGGAAAGTTGCTCTTTCTTTCATCAGATGAATGATTTTCAACAATTTTTCATCATCGATATTTAAATTTAAATCTGAATTTTTAAGAATATTCATCAATTCTTCATCAGACGTTTTTTGAATATATTGATGATTAAACCATTCTGCTTTTTCTTTGCTGAATCTTGCTCCGGCTTTATGAACTTTATGCAAATCAAATTCATTTACCATTTCATCCAATGATAAAATCTCTTTATCATCTGCAGGAGACCAACCTAAAAGCGCTACCATATTGATAAAAGCTTCCGGTAAATAGCCACTTTCTCTGTATCCTTTAGAAACATTTCCCGTTGCAGGATCTGTAAAGTTTAATGGAAATACCGGAAATCCGAATTTATCGCCATCTCTTTYGCTTAATTTTCCTTTACCTTCAGGTTTTAAAATTAAAGAAAGGTGAGCAAACTGAGGCGCTTCCCAACCCATTGCTTCGTATAATAAAGTATGCAAACCTAAAGAAGGCAACCATTCTTCACCACGAATAACGTGAGAAATTTCCATCTCGTGATCATCGATGATATTAGCGAAATGATAAGTAGGCATTCCGTCGTTTTTTACTAAAACTTTATCGTCTAAAGTATCTGTATTTACCGCAGAATTTCCTCTGATGATATCTACCAAACCTAGAGTTCTGTCAACAGGCATTTTAAATCTTACAACGTAAGGTGTTTTTGCATCCAACAACCTTTGAACTTCCTCTTCAGAAAGTGCAAGACTGTTTCTTAAACGGTTTCTTGTTTTATTGTCGTAAGAGAAAACATCTCCTTTAGCTTCGTATTCAGCACGGATTGCGTCTAATTCTTCCGCAGTGTCGAAAGCAATGTATGCATAATCTGTTTTAAGGATCTGCTCTGTATATTTATCGTAAATATCTCTTCTTTCAGATTGTCTGTATGGAGCAAATTTCCCACCTTTTTTAGGACTTTCATCGGGARTAATTCCGCACCATTCCAAAGCTTCCTCAATGTATTCTTCGGCTCCTTCAACGTATCTTGCGGTATCTGTATCTTCTATTCTCAATACAAACTCGCCACCCTGATTTTTAGCAAAAAGATAATCATACAATGCGGTTCTTACGCCTCCCAAATGCAAAGGTCCTGTAGGACTTGGTGCAAAACGGACTCTTACTTTCTCCATTTTAAATAAAATTTTTGCAAATTTACTTAAAAATTAAATGTTTAATGATGTTTAATGTTTTCTATATTGGGATTTTTAATCTTAATATTTACATTTGTATAAATTTAGAATTCATCAATTATGCTAGAAATCGGCGAAAGACCTTGGGGAAAATATTATGTATTGGCAGACGAACCCAATTATAAACTGAAAAGAATAGAAGTAAATCCGGGGCAAAAATTGTCATACCAATATCACCACAAAAGACAGGAACAATGGACGATCATTGAAGGTGATGCTACCATAATTCTGGATGATAAAGAAATAAAACTGTCTTACGGCGAAAGTATTTTCATTCCTTTAGGAGCCAAACACAGAATCATGAATCTTTCCGAAAAACCTGTTGTTTTCATAGAAGTACAAACCGGAACTTATTTTGGTGAGGACGATATTGTGAGGCTGGATGATGAATATGATAGGAGCTAGTTTTATCATAATATTGAGAACATATAAATTTTAAGATTGTTTTTTATAGCTAATAACCTATTCTTATGAAATTGAATTTATTTGGTAAAAAAAAGTATGCAGAATCTCAGATTGAAGAAGAGGTGATTACTGAATACCATGTCGGAAAATATAAAATGCTTCTGAAAAATAATCATATGATTGAAAAATATCAGGCACAATTTCCGCTGTATGACCGTTTTTTACCATATTTCTGCAGTTTCTTTGACGGTTTAATCATTGATATCGGTGCTAATATCGGAGATACAAGCATTGCAATTTTTAGCCAAAATGATAACTGTTTTATCGTAGGAGTGGAACCTGATAAAGATTTCTTTAATCATTGTATACAAACTATTGAAATTAATCATCTAACCGACCGTTTTTTTGGAGTGCAGAAATTTATTTCAACGAAAAAAGGTTCTTTTATTATTGAAAAAGATAAAACTTCATCCACTGGATCAATAAATATTAGCACTTCTGAAGATGTTGATAACACAATTTCTTTTTCTGAATTAATGAATTTAGTTCCGTCAGAAAAATACAAAAGTTTTGATATGTTAAAAATCGATACTGATGGTTTTGATTGGGATGTTATTAATTCGTTCGCGGAGAATAGTGAAAAAATGTATAATCCAAGATTTATATTTTTTGAGATGCAGACTTTCCTTAACAATGACGCTGGTAAAACTCTACAAAGGGAAGAAATGAGTGAAAATTATATCAATGCGATCATAAAACTCAAAGAAAAAGGATATACTCAATTCAGCCTGTTTGATAATTTTGGAACGTATGTGATGACTACCAGTTCTGTGGATGATATCATTACACTGAATAAGTATGTAATAAGATCACAGGTGAAAAATCATTATTCTACCATTTTCTATTTTGATGTATTAGCTTACAGTGAACAAGAGAAAGAATTTACAGAAGATAAAATCTCGGAATTTTATATTTAGGATATATGAAGATACTTTTAGATCCACAGATCTTTGATCAGCAAACCTATGGAGGGATTTCAAGATATTATACTGAGATTTTTTCAATTCTTAAAAAGAAAAAAAATGTAGAAATTGTTTTACCAATTTATAGATCAGATAATGCTTACATTAAAAAAACAGATTTGCTTGTTGAGAATAAAGGGTTAAATTTATTATATAATGTTTTGGCATTTTTCAAAATAAGTACAAGATCTTTAAGAAGAAAAAATTCTGAAAAACTACTCATTAAGGCTTTTGAAGATAATGATTATGATGTATTTGTTCCAACATATTATCATCCATATTTTTTAGATAAAATTAATGATAAACCATATGTTTTAACGGTTTATGATATGATTCACGAATTGTTTCCACAATATTTTGTAAATGACTCTTTTAAAGTTGTTGAACGTAAACTGCAATTGCTGGAAAAAGCTACTAAAATAATTGCGGTTTCAAATAATACAAAGAAAGATATTATTAAAGTTTATCCTCAAATCGACCCTGATAAAATTGTTGTAATTTATCACGGCAGTTCAATAAAAATTGATCCGACAGTAAAAGTTGATTTGCCAAAGAATTATATTTTATATGTTGGAGCCAGACCTAATTACAAAAACTTTGAATTTTTAGTAAAATCAGCAGCGCCCTTGTTGAAAAATAATCCTGATTTAATGCTGATTGCAGCCGGAGGAGGAGAGTTTAGTGACGAAGAAACGACATTTATCAAGGAATTAGGTATAGAAAAACAAGTAATTCAACGGTACTTTAAAGAAGAAGAATTAGGACATTATTATCAAAATGCAAAATGTTTCGTTTTTCCATCTTTATACGAAGGTTTTGGAATTCCCGTTTTAGAATCCATGGCTTGTGGTTGCCCGATTATATTGTCGAAACACGGATCTTTCCCGGAAGTAGCGGGTAATGCCGGAATTTATTTTGATTCTGATTCTGAAGAAAGCCTTCGTGAAAAGATACAGATGCTATTGTCTGATGATAATCTTAGAAAAGAGCATGCTGAAAAAGGATTGCAACACGTGAAGAAGTTTGATTGGAAGGATGCAGCGGAACAATGCTTGCAGGTTTACATGGATGCAGCAGGAAATAATTTAAAAGGAGAACATTCATAATGAGTATAAAGTTAACTATTATAACCATTAATTTTAATAATAAAGAAGGTCTTGCTAAGACTTTTGAATCTATCAGTAATCAGACATGGTCAGATTTTGAATATATTGTAATTGATGGCGGAAGTACAGATGGCGGAAAAGAATTAATTGAAAAAAATCCTAAAGTCAATCATTGGGTGAGTGAAAAAGATTCCGGAGTGTATAATGCAATGAATAAAGGTATTAGAAAAGCTTCCGGTGATTACATCATTTTTATGAACAGTGGTGATTTTTTCTATGATGATAATGTATTAGAAAAAGTACAAAAGCAGCTTAATTCTGATATTGATATTTTATATGGCGACTCAGTCTATTTTAATGATACAGGATATAGAAGAGTAGAAGTTCCGCCGAAAAAATTAACATTTAGCTTCTTTTATTCGGGGGGAATCAATCATCAGGCTGCTTTTATAAAAAGAAATCTTTTCCACGATTTTTTCTTTTACAATGAAGATTATAAAATCAGTGCAGACTGGGAATTTTTTATTGTTGCCATATGTTTGTATAATGCGACATATAAACATTTGGGAGAAACTATTTGTTATTATGATTTTTCGGGAATTTCTGCAAAACCAGAAAATTTATCCATTTATCATTCAGAAAGAGAGATTACTTTAAATAAATATTTTTCTGCGTTTCTTGATGATTTAAAATTCAGTCAGGAAGCAAGAATTAAAAGAATTCAACAGGTAATGCACATTAAAAAATTTCCTGTAGCCTGGAGAATTTTAAAATGGATGATTAGTTTGGTCTTATTATTTTTACGAAAATTCAAAATGAAAAAAGATTGATTTCTTGAATAATCAATTTTGTTCAAACTCAAATTTAAAAAAGTGAGCTGTAAACTGTCTATAATTACCATAAATTATAATAATGCTAAAGGTTTAGAAAGAACCTTGAAAAGTATTATTAATCAGAATTCTAAAAATTTTGAATATGTTGTCGTAGACGGAAACAGCACCGATGAAAGTAAAGATATAATTGAAAAAAATAAAAATTATATCAATAAATGGATCAGCGAACCAGATTCAGGTGTTTATAATGCAATGAATAAAGGCATTGGAATGGCAAGTGGTGATTATTTGCTATTTCTGAATAGTGGTGACAAACTTGCGGATGAGAATGTCATAGCGAAAGTTTTACCTTTATTAGAAAATAATTCAGATATTATTTACGGTAATCTAATTTACAGTTTAAACGAAACTCCCCAAACATTATTTGTACCTTCAAAAAATATAGATTTCACTTATTTTTTAAATTCATTTCTTCCGCATCCTTCATCTTTTATTAAAAAAAGCCTTTTTCAGAAGATTGGGCTTTATAATGAGAAATTTAAGATAATCTCAGATTGGGAATTCTTTTTGAGAGCGATTATTGTGAATAAAGCCAGCTATTTTCATATAGATACAGTAATCAGTGATTTTGATAATTCTGGAATTTCAAGCAATTCTGAAAATGAAAAACTGATTTATAACGAAAAGCAAGCTGTATATAAAGAACTGTTTCCCAATTTGGAAAATGAAATTAAATTAATTGAATTTGCGAGCTCTCGTAGAATTCAGCAAATTCAAAATATTCAAAAAAATCATCCATTTTTGTGGAAGCTTTTGAAAGTCTTCTTAAATATATTGAATTCTTTTACCGGTAAAAAAGAAGTGAAAGCTTTTCATAAGATCAAATAATCCTTTTACTTGTTAATTATTTCAGTATAATACTCCAGAGTTTTTTGCACCATAATTTGCGACGAAAACTTTTCTGTTATTGTTTTCCTTGCTTTTTTTGCTAAATGTGCAGCAAATGATTGATCAGAAAAAATTTGAGATATATGATGGGCAAACTCATCTTCAGATTTTGCAATGAGTCCGTTTTCTTTATCAGAAACGATTTCTCTGAAAGCTTCCAAATTGGAGCAGACTATTGGTTTTTCCAGAGCCATAGCTTCTGCGAGAGCCAAGCCAAACGTTTCGCCTTTCGAAGGGAATATGACAACCTCTGCTTCAGAAATAAGCTCTATTACTTCATTTCTGTTTTTTTTACCATGAAAATAAACTTTTTGTCCCAGCTTTTCCTGTGAAATTTTTTCCTTTAATTGATTGACAAGATCAGTTTCTTTTCCAATAAAGTGAAGTGTAGAGTTCTGTTCGGTTTTGTTTACTTTAATAAATGCATTCAATGCAGTTTCAGCTCCCTTTTCAGATGATACATTTCCTAAATAAAAGATTGATTTCTCTAAAATCTGAACACCTTTTTGAGGCTTGAAAATATCAGTGTCTATTCCATTATAGATTAAATGGTAATTTTTTTCACCAAAGATTTGTCGCACCATCTTCTCGTTATTGTGTGAAATGGTAATAATATGATCAGAGTTTTCAAAAGCTTTTTTTTCATTATACATTTTGCCTTTTGCAGCGCCATATCCAAAGAAATTATGCAGAATAGACCAGGAACCATGACAGCGAATAACGTATGGAATTCCCGAATTTTCCACAATGCGGCTTATTCCTTCCCAGTCATGTGTTTCAATAATATCAATTTTTTTGCTTTCTGTAAATTTTGCTAACTCTTTTTCTAAATATTTAAATTCTAAATCATAAATTTTAAAGTGTAGTTTCTTCAAAAAGGAAACTTTACCGGTTACGGAACGTAATAGCTCCATAAATTTATTTTTTTTGAAATAATCTTTTACAAAAAGTACAGAGAGTTTATCATTTTTAATAGAAAACGGTTTTCTGGAAGATCCGAAAACTGAAACATAGATGTTTTTTTCAATAAAGGCATCTGTAAGGTTTTTATAAAAAACACCAGTTCCTCCAATATTTTGTTGAAATTCAGATTCAAATTCCTTTGTGATAAACAAAACATGTTTAACTGATTTCATAAGTCAAAAACTTTTTTCACCCAATTATCCAAAGTGTATTTATAATAAATTTCATCCGGAAGTTTTTGATAATCGGTTTCAAAAAAAGACTTTTCAATATTACTGAAATCTTCATTGAGAATCAAAATATTTTCAGGATTATAAAAATCGTAGTTTTTAATTGTTTGATTATCAGTAATGAACTTTTTCTCCAAAGCCATTGCCTCAAAAATACGGAAACTAAGCCCCATTTGATTATCACGCTGAAGATCCAGAATTACCTTCGTGTTTTTATAAATCTTAGGCAATGATTGCTGAGGTATATTTCGGGTTCTGAATTTAATGATGTTGATATTTTTAGAATCAACAATCTGTGCAATCTTATTTTTCCAGCTTTTTTTTCCGGCAACAATTGTTTTAAATTTAATGTTCAGATCTTCAATCTGATTGATTAAAATATTAAGTTTCTGCAATCTCTGCGTATCGTAAGAGGTAATGTAAAAAAGATCGAGCGCCGGATTTTGCTTTTCAGCCGGGCAATATTTAAGATAATTGTAATTGGTTATTTTTTTGAATCCATATTCTTTCACATCTTCATCATCAAAAGAGAAAACGGTATCAAAAAAATGTAAAATATGATGAGCCGGATTTCTCGACATGCTATCATATAAATAAGCAATATTGCGGTCTGTGTATTTTCTGATCACTTCATGCACGTGTTCTTCAATTCCTTCAGGATTAATGACCAAGATTTGATCCTGCTTTCCTATTTTTTTAAGAGAATCGATGATGAAGTTTTGTCTTTTCTCGTGCTTCAGGTTTTTTCCGATAAAAACTTTGCTCATCGCATTCTTAACCCTTGCCCCAAAATTTTTGTGCGTAAAAGCTCCGATGTTAATGTGGTAAGCTTCTACACCTTTTTCTTTCAGTTTATTTACGATATGTTCATCATAGTGCCAGAAATCAAAACTGATTAAACAAATTTTCATAAAACAAAAGTAAAGATTTTAAAGTTTAAATTTATAATTTTGGGCAAAACCCCATGTTTTTCATGAAAAAGAATATTCTTATAGACGTTGAACGACTTAAATATCCAAGATCCGGAATTGCAAACGTATGCGTTTCATTAATCAGAGGATTAGACGAAAAATTGTGCCATTTCAATTATACACTTTATGGTCCGGAGAAGAATATCCCAGCAACTCAGTCTGATTTTAAAGTCATTAACTGGAAGTTCTGGCAAAAAAAAATTAAAATAAATACGTCATCTTTTTCATTAATTCATGTTACGCATCAATTATCAGATTATTTTCATTCTAAAAAAACAGATCAGAAAAAAGTAGTTATATTGCACGATCTAAACTTTCTTCATGATAATAGTTCTGCAAAAAAAATTGAAAAATCTAAGAAGCTTGTGCAAAAAAATATCGGAAATGCAGATTCTATCGTGTGTATTTCAGAGTTTGTAAAGAATGATTTTCTTAAAAATAAACATTTGTTTGCCCTAAAAAACGATGTAAAAATCGAGGTGATTTATAATGGATTGGTTTTACCTGAAAACGAAAAGTTCAGTTCAGAAAGAAAGTATGATTTTATCAACAGAAAATTCATTCTCAATATCGGGGTTCTTTTCCCTAAGAAAAATCAGGAAGCTTTGCTTAATCTCATTGCAGAAAATGAAAGAGATCTTGTTTTAATCACTTCTTCTACAAAATCTGAATACAAAGAAAGGTTTCTTGAAAAAGTTAAAAATTTAGGTTTAGAAAAAAAGGTTCACATTTTAGAAAATGTAGAAAATAACGAAAAATATTTCCTGCTTCAGCAATGCGAATCGTATTGCCATCCTTCATTGGCAGAAGGTTTTGGGATTCCTCCGGTTGAAGCAATGCATTTCGGGAAGCCTGTTTTTTTAAGCAATCTAACAAGTCTTCCGGAAATTGGCGGCGATCTGGCTTTTTATTTTAAAGATTTTTCGCCGGAACTAATGAAGAAAACTTATGAAGAGGGAATTGAAAAATTTAATGCTAATAAAGATGAGTACAGTGCAAAATTAAAGGATAGAGCATCAAAATTCAGTTATAAAAGCATGGCCGAATCTTATGAACGATTGTATCAGGATTTGCTTGATTAAAGCTTTGTTTTACCAAACTTAAGTTTTAGTTTAAATTTTTTTAAAGAATCACCATATTTAATATCGATACGTGTGACTTCAAATCTTTTTTTAAAAGGATAATCTGCAATTTTATTCCCGATTCTTACCGCAGAGATAATGCCTATTCTGTCGAGCATTTCAAAAAACTTCTTTTTACTTTCTTTGTCTTTTGGAAATTTACCATAAGGATACGCAAGGACTTTTGTGAAAGTGATCTTATTCTGCTCCAGAACTTCAATGTTTTTTAGAAGGTCTGTTTCTGCTTCGGATAATGTCATTTGCGAAAAATTTTTGTGAGAATGACTGTGTAAAGCAATTTCCACTAAATCAGGATTCAGCGATTTTATTTCATCAAAATTCATGTATATCCTGTTATTTTCATTCAGATTGTTTTGAATTAATTCGGTAGGAATGAAAATTGTCGCCTTTAATTGATGCTTTTCCAGTAACGGAAGAAGATATTCCAAATTATTGTAATATCCGTCATCGAAGGTTAAGATGATTTTATTTTCAACAGATTTTGAAGTTTCCAGATCTTTGAAAAAAACGGTGTTGAATTTTTTTTTAATGTAAATCAGCTGTTGATCAAGATTTTCTACAGTTGCGTAATAACCCACCAAACCGTCGAGAAATCCCAGACGTAAAAAATAGGATTTAAAAAACTGAAACATAGGTTTGAAAAGAATTTTAAAGATGTTGGATTTTTTACCATTTTTATACATCTTTTCTGCCATCATCGAAGTGTATTTGTTAGATTTTTCGATGTGGTGATAAATATCTTTGTAGGTGTAATGATTTATTTTTCCTTTCAGTTTTCCTTTAGCTTCGGTCGTGATGAATGCTTCGTGCACGATGTCTTCAGAATATTTACCGTGACCTTTTTTGAAAAGCCTTTCTCTTTTTATATTTCCCCAACCTCCGTATTTCAGTGTTTCGCCTAAGAAAATATTGTTGAATTCTACATCATATACGTTAAATTCAGGTTGTGATTCTGAGGTTGTTTTTTGGATTGATTTTTTTAATTCTTCATCAGGAATTTCATCAGAATCTAAAAACAGAATCCATTCAGATTGACATTGTTCAATAGCAAAATTTTTCTGCTTTCCGAAACCCGGAAATTTGTGCTGTATAAATTTTACTTTAGAAAATTTCGAGCAAATCTCCTGCGTACAGTCTTTAGAAAAGCTGTCAACAATAATAATTTCGTCAGCTAAATCGTGAACTGCGGTGAGGTTTTTTTCAATTATTCTTTCTTCGTTAAAAGTAATTATTGCTACAGAAAGCTTCATAAACTCGTGACTTACTGATGCAAAAATACAGTTTATTTTCAGAATTTTATATTTGATAAAAAATAATCATTATGAATATTCTTTTTTTAAAAATTCATAGGTTTTAAAAGAACTTAAAGCGCTTAAGTAGGAGAGGGTTAAGCCTTTTTTGCCATCTAAAATTCCTAGTTTAAAAAAATAGGTTTTAATAAAATTAAAAGCACTTTTAGACAGCTGCTTTATCATTTGATAATGCACGCCTTTTTCATGCAGATCTTTGGCTTTTAATCTGGCATAATGAATCACTTTTTTGTAGTATGCCTCGTAAGAATCAAAAGAAAAATGAAGAAGATAATTTTGTAAAGTTCCCGGATTTTCAACATTGCTCAACCCTTCATGTACTCTTTTATTTTCGTCATAATGAGCTACTTCTTTTTTAAAAAGACGGATGTTWTTGTCATTTTGAGTACCCGAATAATTTACTTTTTCACCCATAAAAAAGAATTTTCGTTTAAAAAAATAGGCTTTTTTAGTAACCGGTTTTTTAATTTCTTTTAAAATTTCGCTTTTCAGTTTCGGAGTAATTCGCTCATCGGCGTCTAAAAATAGGATCCAGTCGTTTTTCGCATAAGAAATGCAGAGATTGCGCTGTTTGGTAAAATCTTCAAATTTATTTTGATAAAATTTTACGTGGGGATATTTGTTTTTTATAATGTCAACCGTTTTATCGGTGCTGAAAGAATCCAAAACAATTATTTCATCGGCAAATTCTACCGAATTTAAAGCTTCTTCAATATTTTTTTCTTCATTAAATACAATTAGCAGCGCGCTTATTTTTGGATCTTCCATACCATTCACATTATAAAAATATTAGATTAAAAATAAGTACAAAAGTTAAACAATCGTTTGTTCGATTTATTGAATAAAAAAATAACACCCTGATTTAGAGTGTTATTCATTTAAAATATTTAATTTTATTTTTTGAAATCTAAAATTGTCTTTTCAATAATCTTTACGCAATCTAATAATTGCTCTTCGGTGATTACCAATGGCGGCGCCAATCTGATGATGTTTCCGTGAGTTGGTTTAGCTAAAAGTCCGTTTTCTTTTAATTGTAAACAAAGATTCCATGCGGTAGAACTTTCAGGAGTATCGTTGATTAAGATTGCATTTAGCAAGCCTTTTCCGCGGACTTTTGTAATTAAATCGGTCTTTTCAATTACTTTTTCAATTTCACTTCTGAATAGTTTTCCTAATTTTTCCGCTCTTTCAGAAAGTTTCTCTTCTTCCACAACATCCAAAGCAGCGATGGCAACTGCACAAGCAATCGGATTACCTCCAAATGTAGAGCCATGTTGTCCCGGCTTGATTACATTCATAATATCATCATTCGCCAAAACCGCAGAAACAGGATACATTCCACCTGAAAGTGCTTTTCCTAAAATTAAGATATCAGGCTGAACATCTTCGTGGTGACAAGCAATCAGCTTACCGGTTCTGGCAATTCCGGTCTGAACTTCATCAGCAATAAATAAAACATTATACTTTTTACATAATTCTAAAGCATTCTTCAGGAAATTTTCATCCGGAACGTACACTCCGGCTTCTCCCTGGATCGGTTCTACTAAAAATGCAGCAATATTTTGAGCATCATTTTTTAAAACTTCTTCTAAAGCAGAAAGATCGTTGTAAGGTATCTTTACAAATCCCGGTGTGAAAGGACCGTAGTTTTTATTGGCATCAGGATCATTTGAGAAAGAAACAATTGTTGTCGTTCTTCCGTGGAAATTATTTTCACAAACTACAATTTTGGCTGCATTTTCAGAAATTCCTTTTACTTCATAGCTCCATTTTCTGGCTAATTTTACAGCAGTTTCTACGGCTTCTGCTCCGGAATTCATCGGTAAAACTTTATCAAATCCGAAAAGAGTAGTGATTTTCTTCTCGTATTCTCCCAAATTTGAATTGTAAAATGCTCTGGATGTTAAAGCCAGTTTTTTAGCCTGATTTACCAACGCATCAACGATTTTCGGGTGAGAATGACCTTGATTGACCGCTGAGTAAGCCGAAAGAAAATCGTAATATTTTTTACCTTCAACATCCCAGACAAAAACGCCTTCACCTTTATCTAAAACCACAGGAAGCGGATGATAATTGTGAGCACCGTGTCTTTCTTCAAGTTCGATGAAATATTGTGAGTTTTTTGTTTGTTCTGCTGTTGACATATCTTTTTTTGCTTTTTTACAAATTTAAGGATAATAAATAAGATGGTTTAACAGTATAATGCTGCTGAATATTAATGGTATTCAAGTATGTTTTGATGATATAAAATAATCATTTAGAAAATATTGCCCAAGCTCATTATGACTTGCAGTTTTTATATCTTTTGCAGTGAAGTTTAAATTTAAAATAAAAAAACCGCCTCAAGAGAAGCGGTTTTAAATATGTTTTTCAGAATAATCTTAGTGATTATCATATTTTTTATCCATAACAAAAGTCTCCATGAATTTTGTTGTGTAATTTCCTGAAAGATAAGCTTCATCCTCCATCAATTGTCTGTGGAAAGGGATAGTGGTTTTTACACCTTCAATGTAGAATTCCTCCAAGGCACGTTTCATTTTCGCAATTGCCTCTTCACGGGTTTGAGCCGTAGTAATCAGTTTTGCAATCATTGAATCGTAGTTTGATGGAATCGTATATCCCGAATAAACGTGTGTATCAACTCTGATTCCGTGTCCGCCAGGAATGTTTAATCCTGTGATTTTTCCCGGTGAAGGTCTGAAATCAGCGTAAGGATCTTCAGCATTGATTCTGCATTCAATTGAATGCAATTTTGGATAATGGTTAATTCCTGAAATCGGAGTTCCCGCTGCCAAAAGAATCTGCTCTCTGATTAAGTCGTAATCAATAACCTGCTCAGTAATCGGGTGCTCTACCTGAATTCTGGTGTTCATTTCCATGAAATAGAAATTTCTGTTCTTATCCACAAGGAATTCAATAGTTCCCACACCTTCATAACCGATAAATTCTGCTGCTTTTACTGCTGCTTCACCCATTTTCTCACGAAGTTCGTCAGTCATAAAAGGAGAAGGTGTTTCTTCAGTTAATTTCTGATTTCTTCTTTGTACAGAACAGTCTCTTTCAGAAAGATGACAGGCTTTTCCAAATTGGTCACCTGCAACCTGAATCTCGATATGTCTTGGCTCTTCAATCAGTTTTTCCATGTACATTCCTCCGTTTCCGAAGGCTGCAACCGCTTCCTGAATGGCAGATTCCCAGTGTTCTTTAAGATCTTCGGCTTTCCAAACAGCTCTCATCCCTTTTCCGCCACCACCTGCAGTAGCTTTGATCATTACCGGATAACCTGTTTCTTCTGCTGTTTTTACTGCGTGCTCGTAAGATTCAATTAAACCGTCAGAACCAGGTACACAAGGTACGTTTGCAGCTTTCATGGTTGCTTTAGCGTTTGCTTTATCTCCCATTCTTTCAATTTGCTCAGGACTTGCACCAATAAATTTGATACCGTTTTTCTGACAGATTCTTGAGAAATTAGCATTTTCAGATAAGAAACCATACCCCGGGTGAATTGCATCTGCGTTTGTAATCTCTGCAGCAGCAATAATGTTAGGGATTTTAAGATATGAGTCTTTGCTCATTGCAGGACCAATACAAACAGCCTCGTCAGCAAATCTTACGTGAAGACTGTCTTTATCGGCAGTAGAATATACTGCAACCGTTTTGATTCCCATTTCTTTACAAGTACGTAAAATACGCATTGCAATTTCGCCACGATTGGCAATTAATATTTTTTTGAACATCTTTCCGAAATTTTAAATTATAAATTTTGAATTTTAAATTATTTTAAATGAAATGTTTCATCTAAAATTTATAATCTTTAATCTAAAATTCCTTAAGATGGATCTACTAAGAATAATGGTTGGTCGTATTCAACAGGGGTAGCGTCATCAACTAAAATCTTCACGATTTTACCGCTTACTTCAGATTCGATTTGGTTGAATAACTTCATTGCTTCGATTACACAAACTACTTTTCCGTTAGAAACTTCGTCACCTACATTTACAAAAACATCTTTATCCGGAGATGGTTTTCTGTAGAAAGTTCCGATCATTGGAGATTTAATAGTTACATATTTACTATCATCAGAAGCCGCTTCTGTTTTTTCCGGAGCTGCAGAAACAGGAGCAGGTGAATGTGCAGGAGCTGCCTGTTGAGGAGCTTGCTGATACATTGCAGGCTGAGCAACATAGCTTGCTTCATTACCTCCAAGTGGGGTTTTAATAGTAATTTCGAAATCTTTAGTTTTATATTTTACTTCTGAAACCTCAGCTTTAGATACAAACTTGATAAGATTCTGTATGTCTTTAATGTCCATAAATTTGATATTTGATTTGCTGTCAAAGATACCAAAAAAACACAAAAAACAACAAAAAACCGCCAAATTTTATAAAAATCGGGCGGTTTCTGTATTAAAACGAGTGTTTTTCGATGAAAATCAACTCTTAGTTTTCTTCAGTAGAAGCTACTTCTTTCTCCATAACTACTTTACCTCTGTAGTAAAGTTTTCCTTCATGCCAGTGAGCTCTGTGGTATAAATGCATTTCTCCTGATGTTGCATCTTTTGCCAATTGAGGAACTACAGCTTTATAGTGAGTTCTTCTCTTATCTCTTCTTGTAGACGATTGTCTTCTCTTTGGATGTGCCATTTTGTAATAACTTTTTTAATTGATGAGTGATGAGATTCATCATCTCATCATTAAACTATTTAATTTTTATTCTTTAAATTTTTTAATGCGTCCCATCTGGGATCGCTTTCGTGTTCTTCCTCTTCTTCTGTTTCTTTTGGACTGAATTTTTCAAGGATTTCCAAATCTTCATCACTTACATTGGGTGATAATTTTTTCATGGGTATTGAAAGGGCCACGTTTTCGTAAATCAATTGTGCTACATTGAAAGCGTGATCGTTTGCAGGGATAGTGATGACATCTTCTTCGCTGTCGTCATATTCTTCCCCAAACTTTACCAAAATACCGATTTGGTTTTCAATAGGATAAGTAAAATCTTCGTTGGTGATATCACAAACCAATTCTACTGTACCATTTACTTTTATTTCAAATTCTAAAAAAGTAGTGTGCTTATCAAGTAAAACATCAACTGCAATTTTAGGATCTGTAAATTCCTGATCAGTGTCAAATAATTGAAAGAACTCTTTATCTATCTCAAACTTGAACTCGTGCTTACCGGCTTTTAGTCCGGAAAAGCTTACGTCGTAGTTTCTTAACTTGTCCATAAAATGAGTGTGCAAAAATATGCATTTTTTTTAATATTACAAATAAAATCCATAACAAATTAATTTTAATTCATTTACAGATTTTACATTTCACTTTCTATTGGCAGATCTTCATCAATTCCGTTATCCGATGGCATTCTTCTTGGCTGTAGGCGATTGCTCATCAAATCTTTATAATCATTTCGGTTATTGAAAATTTTTATTGCTGTAAAAATTGCTTCCATAAAACTCCTTGCATCAGCAATGTTTTTTCCTGCAATATCATAAGCTACTCCGTGATCGGGAGATGTTCTGATGAAAGGCAGCGCAGCAGTGTAATTTACTCCTTCTTCGTATGCTAAAGTCTTAAAAGGAGTTAATCCCTGATCGTGATACATTGCTAAAACGGCATCGTAATTTTTATATTTTTCAGGCTGGAAAAAGCTGTCTGCAGGAAATGGTCCAAAAGCGAGAATTCCGTTGTCTGAAAGCTCTTTTATTGCGGGAGAGATGATTTCTATTTCTTCTTTTCCGATTACTCCGCCATCACCCGAATGCGGATTTAATCCTAAAACAGCAATTTTGGGTCTTGTAATTGAAAAGTCTTCAATTAAAGTTTGGTTTAAAGCACGGATCTGCTTTTTTATTTTTTCTTTAGAAATATTTTCAGCAACCTGAGAGATAGGAATATGATGCGTAGAAACTGCTACTTTCAAATCTTCAGACACCAAAAACATTAATCCTTTTTTATTAAATTTCTCTTCAAAATAACCTGTGTGACCTGCATGTCTGAAACCCATCTTCATCATTTCATCTTTGTTGATAGGCGCAGTTACCAAAACGTCAATTTCACCGTTCATTAAAGCTGTAGTTGCAGCTTCCAGCGAATCTATTGCCATTTTTGTAGATTCTTCTGTAGGTTTTCCCAGTTCTACATTAGAATTTTCTTTCACAAGATTTACCATATTGAGCTTCCCGTTTTGGGCTTGAGAAGCTTCGGTGATGTAGTTGAAATTTAAATTAAGCTTAAAAAGATTTTTCTGGTAAGTGAAAAGTTTGCCTGAGCCAAAAATAACCGGAGTAAAAAAATCTGTAATGCTTTTGTCTGCCAGAGATTTCATGATGATTTCCGGACCGATGCCGTTGAAATCGCCAATTGAAATTCCTACTCGTACTTTATGGTTTTTTGGGCTCATTTTGATTATCTTTGAAGATTATAATTTTACAAATTTAGCAAAAATAAATATGTTCACAGGAATTATTGAAGCAGTAGGGGTTATTGAGAAAATTCAGGAAAACGGAACAAATATAGACTTTACACTAAGTTGTCCTTTTACTAACGAACTAAAAATTGATCAGAGTCTTGCGCATAACGGATGTTGTCTGACCGTTGTAGAGATTAAAGACGATAAATATGTAGTTACTGCAATTAATGAAACTTTAGAAAAAACCAATTTAGGCAAATGGAAAGTGGGAAGCGTGGTTAATCTGGAGCGCTGTATGAAGATGGATGGAAGGCTTGATGGGCATATTGTACAAGGGCATGTAGACAAAACCGGAGAAATTGTAAGCATCGAAAACAAAGATGGCAGCTATTTTGTTACTGTAAAATATAATTCAGAAGGTAATTTTGTTACAGTTCCTCAAGGCTCAATCACCGTTAACGGAATTAGCTTAACGGTGGCTAAAAGTGAAGATTTTCAGTTTTCTGTAGCGATCATCCCATACACCTGGGAATTTACCAATATGAATACACTTCAGGTTGGCGATAAAGTAAACCTTGAATTTGATATTATTGGTAAATACATTTCAAAATTAATTAACAGGCAGAATGGCATTTGATAAATATAAAGGATATAGTCTAAGAAACCGGGTCTTTTTCGGATTCTTGCTCATATGTCTTTTAAGTGTTGCTGCATCTTCTCTCGTGCCTTATTTTGTGTTGCGGAATAATGCCCTGCAACAGAGCAAAATAGATATGCAGGAAAAAACCAATGCGGTGATGGCATACTTTGATTATGCTCTGAGTCGCAGTTCTGTGCAAACCAATGACCTGAAAAAGGTTTTAGGGAATAAAATATTTGAAATTGCGGATATCAATCAGCATGATATTATTGTGTATGATTTAAAAGGAAATTACCTGCTTTCTAACAAAGAATCTAATCTTATTGATCAGAAAAAAGTACCGTTAAATATTGTAAATAAAATCCTTTCGAAGGAGACAAGATATGATATACGTGGGTACGATCCCACAAAAGATGCGGTTTATACATCATCTTATCTTGTTTTGAAAAACAATATGTGGGAGCCGATCGGAATTATTTACATTCCGTTATACCACAACGAATCTGCTTATTTGGAAGTATTGCACAAGTATGTGGTTTACATACTTTTAATAGATTTTATTATCATCGCTTTCAGCATCTGGCTCAGTTGGGTTACTTCAAATAATTTGGCTAAAAATATTACGAAATTCTCAGATATGATTACGCGTATCACTTTATTTGAGAATGAAATGCGCCCCATCAAATATTATAAAAATGATGAGCTTAATGCTTTGGCAAGAGCTTACAATAGGATGATTCTTCAGATTCAGGATCAGAAAGAAAGGCTTCGTTTTAAAGCATCTGAAGAAGCATGGCGTGAAATGGCAAAACAGGTGGCGCATGAAGTGAAAAATCCTTTAACGCCGATGAAGCTTACCATTCAGAATTTTGAAAGAAAATTTGATCCGCAAGATCCGAATGTTACAGAAAGGGTAAAGCAGATGAGCAAAACGATGGTTGATCAGATCGATGTGATTGCAACAGTGGCGTCGGCTTTTTCAGAGTTTGCAAAGCTTCCGGAAAAAAATAATGAGGTTATAAATCTTAATAATGAAATAGAAAATATTTTAAGGGTTTTCAACGATGATCAGATATTCGTTCATTCTAATAAGAGCAATATTATGATTACGATGGATCGCGTTTTTCTTTCTCGAATCATTACCAATTTGGTTACCAATGCAAAACAGGCTCAGAGTGACGACAGAAAACTTCTGGTAAATGTCGATATTGAGCAGCACCAGAGAAGAGTTATCATTTCTGTTGAAGATAACGGTATCGGAATTGCGGAAGATATGGATTAAAAAATATCCATCAGGATTTCAAAACATTTCAGTCTGAAGAAAAATTTGATTTAATTGTTTCAAATCCGCCATATTTTGAAGAATCAGATTCTGAAAAAGATAAATTGGCGCGCCAAACGGTTGAATTAAATTTCCTGCAATTGATTTCAAAATCAACAGAATTGCTTTCTGAAAATGGAATTTTGTCTGTGATTATTCCATCTGAAGCTGGAAACGATTTTATAAGAATTGCTAATGAAAATCGATTGTTTCTTATCCGAAAAGTTAATATTAAAGGAATTGAAAACTCAAAAGTAAAAAGACTTATACTGGAGTTTTCTCTAATCGAAAAATCCTTAGAAGAATCAGAATTTATTATAGAAAAAAGCCCGAGACAATACTCGGACCAATATCTTGAACTCACTAAAGAGTTTCATGTTTTCGGTAAATAATATATTTTGAACCATTAAGATTTTCTTAAGAAGTTCAGAATATTAAGTTCAGCTTCGCTTCAAGCATTATGCTTTTCAAAAAATCTATTTGATTTTTCTTAATGAAACTTAACTTTTCAATTCTCCTTAATGGTTTAATTTTATTCAAACAATTCAGACGTATCCAATACAGAAACTTTACCGTCTTCACATCTGATCGCCTCTCCCGGGAAGTTCTGAATCATGTGGTAATCGTGCGTTGCCATTACTACAGCGGCATGATTGTCTTCAGCAACTTTTTTCAGAAGGGTCATAATTTCGTTAGAAGTTTCAGGATCTAAATTTCCTGTCGGCTCATCGGCTAAAATTAAATCCGGGTGGTTTAAAAGCGCTCGTGCAATGGCGATACGCTGTTGCTCTCCACCGGAAAGTTCGTGCGGCATTTTATGCTTTTTCCCTTTCATGTTTACGCTTGAAAGAACTTCGTTAATACGCTCATCAATTTTATTTTTGTCATTCCATCCTGTAGCTTCCAAAACAAATTTCAGGTTTTTCTCAACTGTTCTGTCGGAAAGCAGCTGGAAGTCCTGGAAAACAATTCCCAGTTTTCTTCTCAGGTTGGGGATATCTGATGCGCGTAATTTAGCCAGGTCAAAACCTACCACTTCCGCTTTTCCTGCAACCAACGGAATGTGCCCGTAAAGGGTTTTCAGAAGAGAGCTTTTTCCGGAACCTGTTTTCCCGATAAGATAGCAGAATCTTCCTTTTTTTATATTAAGGTTAACGTCAGAAAGTACTGTGAAGTTTTTTTGAGCAATTTTTGCATGTTGCAGGCTTACAATACTGTCTCCTGTGATATTTGTATGTGGCATAAATTCAGATTTTACAAGCTTTTCAGAAAGCTCTTTTTCAGATTTTAAAAATAAAAAAAGATATTTTATAAACCTAAAAATTAATATATTTTAACAACAAAAAATGCCTGAAAAAGTACTTTTCAAGCATGATTTGTATATTGTAACTAAAGAATTATCTTTTAGCTCTTGCAGAACTTACTGTTAAGCTTTTTCTTCCTTTAGCTCTTCTTGCAGCTAAAACTCTTCTACCGTTTGGTGTAGACATTCTTTCTCTGAAACCGTGTTTGTTTCTTTTCTTTCTTTCTGATGGTTGGAATGTTCTTTTGCTCATTACTATATGTTTAAGTCGTAATTATCTATTAATTTTCAGGTTGCAAAGATATTAATTTTTTTATTAGATGCAAATATTAACTTTCTTTTTTTGAAATATTTTTTGATTGTTTTTTAAAGAAATTTATTAAAAAACTACGTTTCTGCTATTCTATATTTACTATTCATTCCGTTTAAAACCTCTATCTTTGGAAACTCAAAATTAAAGAAAATGTTTACACCTTCAGAACTTTTAGAAATCAATCAGCTTCTTGTCCCGGAAAATAAAATTGTTATTCTTACCCATTACAATCCGGATGGTGACGCTATTGGATCGAGTTTAGGTTTAAAACATTACTTAAAAGCCAAAGGTCTGGAAGCTGAAGTTGTAGTTCCCAATGATTTTCCGAAGTTTCTGAAATGGATGCCCGAAGCAAAGAAAAATATTGTCGGAGAATACAAAAGGAAGGTAGCTTTTGATATCATTAATGAAGCTGATGTCATTTTCTGTCTTGATTTTAATTCTCCTGCAAGAATCGGGATTTTGGGAGATTGGCTGATGAGAGCGAAAGCAAAGAAAATTCTTATCGATCATCATCAGCAACCGGAAGATTTCGATTTTGTGTATTCTGATACCGTTATTCCTGCGACTTGCCAAATGGTTTATCATTTCATTGAAGCGATGGATGACGAGAAACTGGTCAATAAAGATATTGCAGAATGTCTTTACACGGGAATTATGACCGATACAGGAGGTTTCCGTTTCCGTTCTACAAGTGCAACTACGCATAGAATTGTTGCTAATTTAATTGAAAAAGGAGCAGATCCGTCTGTGATTACTTCCAATACTTGGGATACAAATACGGTTTCACGCTTACATTTACTGGCTTTGATTTTAGGCAGAATAGAAGTGGTGAATGACGGAAAAGTTGCGGTTTTGTATTTAACAAGAAAAGAGCTTCAGGAATATGGTTTCCAGAAAGGTGATACGGAAGGTTTTGTGAACTACGGACTGAGTATTGTCGGTGTGAAAATGGCAGCGTTTTTCATGGAAGATCTTTATGAAGATTTCATTAAAATTTCTTTCAGAAGTAAAGATGATGTAGATGTAAACCAGTTTTCAAGAAAATATTTCAATGGGGGAGGTCACATTAATGCTGCAGGAGGAAAATCGATGGAGTCTTTACCTGATACGATTGAAACTTTTAAAAGCAGGGTTTCTGAGGAGAATTTGTAGTTAGTTACAATAATTAACAATTATCAATTATCAATTATAATTTCTTATATCCTCTTTCCTCAAGATCATTACAGGTATATTCATACACTTCCTGAAACATCACATCAAGAAATTTTTTGTTGAATAAACTGAATTTTGTCATTTTTGGAGGGTCTAAAAAGATGTCGCAATGATTTGCTTTAGAATAAACAGATTTTGCGATCGCTAAATGCAGAATACGGTCAAATTCTTTCATTAAACTCATGTTTTCTAATCCGTCGTAACTGATGGAATTTACATGAGAGCCAATAAGGAAATCGCATTTGTCAATAATTGGTTCTATCGGAAGATTATCTAAAACTCCACCGTCAACATAGATTTTTTCGCCGATTTTTACCGGGGGTAAAACAAAAGGCACGCTTGAAGACGCCAAAAGCGGCCCGAAAAGCTCACCTTCAGAGAAAAAATCAACGATGCCGTGAGTCATTTCTGTTGCAGCAACATACACCGGAATTTTTAAAACTTTAAAATCATCTTCAGGAAAATGATCATTAAAAAGCTTCAGGATAAATTTTGAGCTGAAAATTCCGTTTTTGGAAAGTTTGAGGTAAGAACGTGAAAAAAATGTAGTTTCTTTTACGATATCCATCATTTCTTCAGGAGTTTTCCCTAACGAGTAAAACGCTCCGATGATTGATCCCGCACTCGTTCCCGAAATGATATTGGGTTTAAGATCATATTCTTCAAGAGCTTTCAGAACGGCAATGTGGGCAATTCCGCGCATTCCGCCGCCGGAAAGTGTAAGTCCTATAATGGGTTTCTTTTTTTTGAAAGAAAATAAATTCATCTAAAAAATTAAGCCTTACTAAGATAAGATTTTATATACAAATGGTATCTAATATTGATAAATGATTTTTAAAATACCCATTTTTTTGGCAAATGATGAAGCAGTTCTGTATTGATAATTTCTGCGCAGATAGAAGGTTTTTCCCAATGACCGTTATGGCCGCAGTCTAAAATAATGGGCAAAGGCATCTTTTATGATTCTGTAGCTTTTTTTGCGTTGTTCTTTTTTCTCTTCATCATCCGGAAAATAAGTTGAGAAAAATAATGTGAGACTTTTTAAATATTCAGAAAACTGCTCTGCAAAAGCCAATGAAACATAGCCTCCCATCGAGTGACCGAGCAAATGAATATCTTTTAAATTTTGATGATCTAAAACTTTTTTTACTTCTTCCGCCATCATTTCCATGGTGTGAACTTCGGCTAAAATATCAGATTGTCCATGTCCGGGAAGATCTATTTTTACTAAAGTAAAATCTTTGGAAAGGTGCTTCTCAAGGTCGCTCCAGATTGAAATGTTTTCCATAAAACCATGAAGCAGAACCAATGTCTCTTTTCCGTCACCTTTTTTTTCAAAATTGAGCATAACCTTAAAATTTTAGTATTGAATGTCGATATAATCTACAAAACCTGAACCATTTACCATATCCTGCAGCCTATAGCTTTTTCCGCCGTCTTTAGACATAAAAGTTTTGGTTCCTTTTCTGGTATAGGGTTTTCCGTTGTCGTTTTCGGGGATTTTTTGGGTGATTTCTCCTGTGAAATTCATGTGTCTTTTTGTAACAACCTGCATGAATCCTTCGATATTTACAGAATGATTTCCTGATTTTATGCTTCCTGCAACATTGTAGTTGTCTCTTTCACCTTCAATTTTTGTAAATTTTACGGATCCAACATATTGAGGCGAGCTGTCGTTCTGATAAATGAATTTATGGCTTCCGCTGAAATCTCTAAAACGGTTTTCGCTGTTTTTGATCTTAATGCTGTCGTTGATCTTTGTTCTTACAGCATTGATAGAATCTACAATTTTTATGCTGTCAACTTTATTGTTGTTTTCTGTAGTTTCTTTTTTAGAGCATGAAAAGCTAAGGATTCCGATTCCGGCTAAAATTAAAATATTTTTCATCAAAGATTGAAATTTATGCTCAAATTTATACAAAAAAAGAGCATTATAAAAATGCTCTGAGGTTTTATTTTATTAGGTTTTCGTAAACTTTCTTTTCCCAGGGTTTGATGTCGCTTATTCCGTATCTGTCTTTTTTAGAGATCGAAATATTATCCATCATATCTACAAAGTTTTTGTAATTGGCATCGTCGGTCGGCTTTACGATGATGGTGAAAATTTCTTTTTTCGGCGCTTTTTCATACGCTTCAGAAATTATTTTTGAAACATTCAGACCGTTGTAATTTGTTTCTTTTAAGCCCGCTTCTGTTAAATCTTTTTCATTGCTTTGATGATAAAAAATCCTGTTGTTTTCACCAATGATAAAAGTGATTTGATTTCTGTAATCAATATCATATTTTGGTGGATGTGGATTTTCATCTTTTGCTGGCAATCCCAGATCCATTATATTGGGTTTTGTAAAATTGGTTGTAAACATAAAAAATGTAATCAGTAAAAATCCTAAGTCGACCATCGGGGTCATATCAATACCGATTCTTTTTTTTCTCTGACGGGATTTTCCGCCTTGTTTTTCGTTGGTGATAACTTCAGCCATGATTCAGTTTTTTAAATGTTGAACAAAATTTTAAAATCAATGAAATTTTATTTCACTTTAAAATGATTCGATGCAAAGTTTATACCTAAATTTTAATAAAGTTAAAAATTTAATAAATGAATTTTGTTTTGGATGTAGATGTTATTTAGAAATGATTATTTTTTTAGATAAAATAGCTGTTCCATCATGCTCAATCTGAATAATATAGTTTCCGTTAATTAAACCGGATGTATTAATTGAAACATTTTTTTCGGAATATTTTTTAGATAAAATTTTTCTTCCCGATGCATCAGTTACGCTTATCGTGGTTTCAGAAGGAAGATTGTCTATATTCACAAAATCTTTTGCAGGGTTTGGATAAACGGATATATTATTTTTAATATTGTTTTCATTCGTGCTTAAAAATGCCCCGAGTTTTACAATCCACGCATCACCATTTCCGTGATATCCTGTAATGTCTCCGTCTGTAGACTGGGTCAATCCTGCAATTACAAATCCTCCGTCATTGGTCATTTTTATAGAATAGGCGTCTTCAAAAGCGCTTCCGCCTAAAGCTTTTTGCCATTCCAGGTTTCCTGAAGAATTTAATTTTATAATCCAGAAGTCGCTATTCCCGTGATTTCCTATAACATCTCCGTCTGCAGAGAAAGCACCTCCTGCAACGATGTATCCTCCGTCGGGAGTTTGTTGGGTAGAGTAGGCGTAATCGTTGTTGCTTCCGCCAAAATGGTTTTGCCACTGCATAATTCCGTTAGAATCTAATTTTGCCACACGATAATTGGAAATTCCGAAAGTTGTGGGGTTTTCAGTGTTTTGAGAATTAGATCCGCCTGTTACAATATAACCTCCTTCTATCTGCTGAATAGATTCTGCGTGATCTGGAAGGTTGCCCGTCAATGATCTTTCCCATTCAATGATTCCTGAAGGATTTAATTTTACAATCCAGAAATCTCCGTTTCCCTGACTGTATGTAATGTCTCCATCCGCAGAAGCAGCTCCTCCCGCTACAATATATCCCCCATCTGAAGTCTGCTGAATAGATTTTGCGGCATCATAAAGGCTTCCGCCTAAAGACTTTTGCCATTGTATGGTTCCTGAAGGATCCAGCTTTACGATCCAGTAGTCATAATTTCCATGATTTCCCGTAACGTCGCCATCGGTAGAATTAGATTGACCGGCAATGATGTAGCCTCCGTCTAAAGTTTGTTTAACGGAGTTTGCTGCATCTCTGTTGCTACCGCCTAAAGATTTCTGCCATTGTATATTTCCTGATGGGTCTAATTTTACAACCCAATAATCGGCATTCCCATGATTTCCTGTAACATCACCATTGAGAGATCTTGATTCTCCTGCCACGATATATCCTCCATCAGAAGTCTGCTGAATAGAATTTGCCGTGTCACCATAACTTCCGCCTAAAGATTTTTGCCATTGTATAATTCCTGATGCATCTAGTTTTACGATCCAAAAATCAGTATTTCCGTGATTTCCTGTAACGTCTCCGTTGGTAGAATCAGATTCTCCTGCGAATATATATCCTCCGTCAGAAGTTTGCTGTATAGATTTTGCAACATCATAAGAACTTCCGCCCAAAGCTTTTTGCCACTGTATGGAAGGTGCTGTCTGTGCGTTTATCAATGAAAAAGAAAAAAGAGAAAAATAAAAAGTAAATTTTAAATATTTCATAAGCGATTGATTGTATGTTGGTTGTTTAAATATAGATAATTTTATTTAAATGAATAATTGTTAAATAAATTAAGGTAGAAAAAAATAAAAACTCACACTTTTCAGCATGAGTTTTTAGGATAAAATTATTTAAATTTTATTTATTGTTCTTAAAATAATTGACGCCACATTCTAAGAATTTTTTGAATTTTTCTTTCTCCATATAACCTGAAACCGGTGTGTTGATCACTTTTCCGTCAGGAGTTAAAAGAACGTAATGAGGCTGCGAATTATTATTAAAATTAGCAGTCTGGAACAAGCTCCATCGATCGCCGATTGTTTTCACTTTTTTTACCTGTCCGTCACCAAGATCGATTTTGGTTTTCTGGTCTTCAGGAAGTTCTTCTTTGTCGTCTACATAAAGGGAAGCAAGAATTACGTCATTCTGTAGGATTGGTAAAATATCAGGTTCGCTCCAGACAAATTCTTCCATTTTTCTACAGTTTTCACAACCGTAACCTGTAAAGTCGATCAGGATTGGTTTGTTTTCTTTTTTTGCTAATTCTATCGCTTTAAAGAAATCGTGTTCAGGATGCATTCCTAAAATTCCGTCTTTTTCATCGTGGAAATAACTTACATTTAACGGAGGCAAAATTCCGCTCAGCAATTGCAGTTTTGGTCGTTCCGCAGGAATTAACCCCTGAATTAAATAAACAACAAAACCAATTCCTAAAACTCCGATGATCTTTCTTGTTATAGAGATTTTCGGCTTTTTATCATCATGCGGAAATCTTATCAATCCAAATAAATAAATAACCAATCCGATCGCAACCACAATCCAGATCGCAATGAAAAGTTCTCTTTTAATTAAGAACGTTTTTGAAACCAAATCTGCTTTTGATAAGAATTTTAAAGCCAAAGCCAGTTCCACAAAACCTAAAACTACTTTCACGGTATTCATCCAGCCTCCTGATTTTGGAAGACTTTGCAAAGCTTGCGGGAACAATGCCAACAATCCGAAAACAATCGCCCAAGCCAATCCGAAACCAGCCAAAGCAAAAGTTAACAGCATCGGAACGTTTGCCGAACCTGTAATTGCACTTCCCAGTAAACTTCCCAAAATAGGACCTGTACAAGAGAAAGAAACGATCACCAAAGTTAAAGCCATAAAGAAAATACCAATCATTCCGCCTGCTTCTTCAGCTTTCGAAGATTTGTTGGCGATAGAGCTCGGTAATGTAATATCGTAGTATCCAAAGAAACTTCCTGCGAAGAAAATAAAGATGATAAAAAATACGATATTCAGCCAGACATTTGTTGAAATTTCGTTGAAAATATTTCCTGCAATTCCATCAATTAAATGGAAAGGAAGACTTAATAAAACAAAAATCAAAAGGATGAAAAAACCGTAAACCAAAGCGTCTCTTTTACCTTTTGCAGGGTTTTTATTTCCTTTTGTAAAGAAAGAAACCGTTAACGGAATCATCGGGAAAACGCATGGCGTTAACAAAGCAATCAAACCTCCGATGAAACCTAATAAAAGATACGTCCAGTAATTTTCATCGATTTTTGATGAGCCGGTTCCGCAATCTGTTAAAGGTTTTGCGATGTCAATAGAAGCTATTTTTAATTGTTTAGGATCTAATTTTGCGGTTTCAACGATCGCAGAATCACCTTTTACGGGATTTGCAATAACGGTTTCAACAGTTTTTACAGAATCTTTTGCAGCTTCTGTTTTATCATCAGTTACAGCTTCTTCTGTTRCTCCGGTCGGTGTAATTTTTTTATTAAATTCTAAAGTGTTCGGAGCCAGACAAACCCTATCGTCACAAGTCTGATACGTAATTTCTGCAACAACATCTCCGGGTTTTGAAGGATCTTTTAATTTGAATTTTTGCTTAAAGCCTGCAGAATTGGAATAATAAATAATTGTTCCGCCGAAAGCTTCAGAAAATTCTTCATGTTTTTTTCCTACTTCCTGAAATTTTCCGATCAGTTCTATGTTTTTTCCCGACACTACATATTCTGTAGGAATTCCCGTGTCTTCAGGAATGTCTCGCGAGTAAATATGCCATCCGCTTTCCAAAGTGGCATTCAGAACGGCTTCATATTGATTGTTTCCCAATTCATTGACCGTGAATTTGAATTTTACGGGATTTTTGATCTGAGCATTAATTGCTGTTGTAAAAAACAACAGAATGAGTAAAAACCAGTTTTTAAATTTCATTTTACTTTTTCATTAAAATTATGAGAACCTTTCTCATTTCTCATCTTTTGCGTATGCCTTTCATGTCAATGGAAACAATAATTAAACAGTATTATTTCCATTGATGATCGGCTGATTTTTTTGCTTCGCTAAAATAGCTAATTTTTTGTCCCTAAAAAAACGCATCAATCTTCTTTTTATTTGAGGATTTAATGTTTAAAAACATTTGTTGGGATAAATGTCTTCTTGTTATCTGATAATCACTTTTAAATAAAATTTATTGATTTTATAAATACTTTTAATGTACTTAAAATCTGAAGCTGTATTCCAGATTGGCTATAAAGCTTCTCGTTAATCCGTCAGGTCTTATGTCACGAATTAAAAACGGAGCTCCTATACTGAGTTGCAAAGCATTGCTTTCATTCAGCTTATAATCTAAAAACAGATTTCCATTTATCGTTAATCCTTCAGATCCTTCAATTTGCTGTTGAGAACCGTTCAGATTGGTAAACTTATCGTTGGAAAGATGATAAATATTTAATAAACCAGGAGTGAGCTGAAAATTGTTGCTGATTCTTATCGGGTAAGAAGCTCTTAATAAAATATCTCCGCTTCGTTTAAAATCTTTTGTTGTCTGAAAATTCCTAAAAACAGAATTTGCAGGATAGCTTTCGGCAACAAACTGATTTTTATTTTGGGTTAAAGGCTGCTGTAAAGCTGCAACCAACTGTAGTTTTTTAATTTGATACCCGATTCCGATAATAAGATCAAAAGTACCAAGACTTGATTGATAATCCATCGGTAAAGCGTTCCCGTTTTTCAAAGTGTTTCCATTCGTTAACGGGATTTTTGTACCTAAAGTAAACATAATGTTTTTATCTAAACGGTAATTGGAATTCAGATAAATATCAGATAATCCGAAAGCGCTCACCTCATTTCCGGTTTGCAAAATAGAGGTTGCTTTGGCGCTTACGCCCAATTTAGAATTAATCTGCCGGTTATATTCCAGATATTGGCTGTAGGCAGAAATATTATGATCGGCTTGCCCGACAGAAAAACCTATTTTTAATTGATTTTTTAGAGATACAGAATCATTTGCGTTGTGAGGTTTTAAGCTGTTTACCGTGCAAAATCCTGCGTCGCTGCAGCCTTGTGCTTTTAACAGACTTAGATTCATTGCAAGCAAAAGAAAGCAAAAGCTGTAGAATAATTGATTTTTCATAATGTGTGGGTTTAATTGTTTTAAAAATAAAAGTTTATAATTGTTTTAAAATATCATTGAGAGAAGCTCTTTCTTTATAATCAGGATTGAAATGCCTCCACAAAATTTCTTTATTTTCATTAATAATAAAAGTTGCAGAAACCGGAAGTCTTCCCGATTTGTCTGATCGGCTGTCTGTAAAATCGTCCTTCATTTTTGAGTTGTAAAAATCAAGCGTTTGTTGCTCGGGAGTGTAAAGTACATCAAACATTTCGGCAATTTTATAATCTTCATCGTACAAGACAGTGTAATTAGTTTTTGTTTTGGCGATCGTTTTTTCGATAAATTCTGGCTTTTCGGGTGAAATAATAACCAGCCTTGCGTTTTTAGCTTTTAATTCCGGTGAAATATTTTGCAGGCTTTCTACATATTTGTTGCAGTAAGGACACCATTGTCCGCGAATAAAAACCAAAACTGTTTTTCCTTTCTCTTCTGAAAATGTGAATGTCTTTCCTAAATGATCTTTGGCAGAAAAATCGGCAATTTTATCGCCCACTATTTTTCCTTTTACCTGATCGATCGTTTTTACCATGCTTTTTGACGAAGCTTTATCTAAAACTGCCATTCCGACTGCTGAAAACTGTTGCGCATTGTAGTAGCCGAAATCATACTGAATCAACCCGCCGTTTTGATCTAAAAATAAAAACGAAGGATAATTAACGATCTTATATTTTTTTACAAGTTCAAGCCCGTCTTTATCTTTTTCGACATCAATCGCAAGATTTACAAAATTTTTATTGAAGAGTTTACCGATTTTTTCATCTGTAAATGTGTTCTTTTTCATCAGTTTACACGGTCCGCACCAGGTTGTAAAAAGA
>NZ_JBFRGA010000008.1:0-35566 GCF_052115105.1 Chryseobacterium sp. 2TAF14 | reverse complement strand
TCATTATATATGGAAGAATTCAATAGCTGGAGAGATTTATTAAACCCTGAGTTTTATATCAACATGGGTGGTTTTTGGGTGATATTGTTTATCATATTTGCCGAAACAGGTTTGTTTGTGGGGTTTTTCCTTCCGGGAGATTCGCTGCTTTTTGTTTCAGGAATTTATGCGGTAGACATTATTTCTAAAACATTCGGTTCTACAGGAAGTGACTTTTTAGATACAACCATTCTGGCAAGTGCAGTAGCTTTTGCCGCAATTGTGGGTAATCAGGTAGGGTATTGGTTCGGAAGCAAGACCGGTCCTGCTTTATACAAGAAAAAAGACACCATGCTTTTCAAGAAAAAGTATCTTTATCAGGCACACGATTTTTTTGAAAAAAACGGAGCCTTAGCAATTATTATGGCAAGATTTTTACCCGTGGTAAGAACTTTTATGCCGATTGTTGCAGGTATCGTAAAGATGGATAAGAAAGCGTTCTTCAGAGATAATATTATCGGAGGTGTTCTTTGGTCTTTCAGTTTGATTTTTGCGGGGCATTATTTGGATAAATTATTCCTGGATCAGTTTGGCATTAACCTGAAAGAAAAGCTTGAGTTTATCATTATTGTGATCGTTCTGATTACGACTGTTCCTGTTGTTCTGAAATTTATGTTTGGAGCGCCAAAAGAAAATCCGAAACTGGAAGATGAGGTTTTGGAAGATTTGATTGACAAAGAAAAATAATCAATTTAAAAATATAGAAATAGCCTGCAGTTTTTGCGGGTTATTTTTTTACTTAATAGTTTAATATAATTTTTTATTGATTTTTGCTACAGTTTGCTTTCTTAACGCGCAAAGTTCTATTTACAATAATCTTGATTTTTAGAGAGCAAAGAATTGCGACAAGTCGCTGATTAAGCTAGCTTCAAAAAATCAATTTCATTGATTCATTCTTTGTTTCCTCAACTTTACGGTATATTGCTCAAATCTTTGCATGGAAAATTTCAGATATATTTTTTAACGCAAAGTTTAATTTATAATCTTGATTTTTAGAGAGCAAAGAATTGCGACAAGTCTCTGATTAAGCGAGCTTCAAAAAATCAATTTCATTGATTCATTCTTTGTTTCCTCAACTTTACGGCATATTGCTTAAATCTTTGYGTTATTAAAAAAATAAATTTAAAGAATATTATAAAGAAAAATCTGCTAAACCAGCATAATCTGCGAGAGTAATAACTAAATAAAACTAGAAAAATAATGTTACTTAATTCTGATCCAATCAAGAATATTCGGATAAATAATGCTGTCTCTTTTTTTCTTGTTGAAAAACCTTGGAGCATGCCCTGTTTTATCCATAAAGACTAATTTATGCGGAATATCCATTTTTGTTAAAACAGAATCTAATGCTAAACCTTGTTTCTGATTTACCAGAAAATCCTGATTTCCCTGAAATAAAAGCGTCGGAACATTCGATACATTCGCAATCGGACTTGCCTTTTGAAAATCTTCAGACAGATTTTTGCGATTAAATTTAGTTCCAACCATTTTTTGAATGGTTCCAGAAGTATATTTTGAATAAAAAGATTTTAAATATTCATCAGAATAAAAATCTGTCGGCCCGCTCAGGGAAATGATCTTTTTGATTTTATCAGGATTTTGGTATCCGTAAAGCAATGCTAAATGACCTCCTGCACTTTCACCTAAAAGAGTGTAATTGTTGGGAAGAAGCTCTGCTTTTTCAGAAAGCGCATTAAATTTTTCAATCACAGAATTGATGTCTTCCAATTGATCTTTGTACGTAAAATGTTTTGAAACCAAACGGTAATTCATACTAATGCTCGGAATGTTATTTTCGAAAAGCATCTTCTGAATCTTAATCATATGTTCTTTTCTGCCGTATTTCCAGGCGCCGCCGTGAACGATCAAAATAATCGGAGAATTTTTCGGATAATCTGCCGGAAGAAAAACATCCATTTTCTGGCGTTTGTGTTCGCCATATTTCAGATTATAAATTTTCTGACTGTCTTTTCCCACCCAAACCCTAAACTTAGAATTGCATGAATTTAGTATCAAACCAAGCAATCCTAAAACAAAGAAATGGTAATTGAGAATCAGCTTTTTCATAGAGTAAAGGTAATGAGAATTTGAATTTTAAGGATGATGAACTGATATGATTTTTATTCTTAAAAGCTATAAAAACGTGTAAGTATCACCATAACCGTTTTTACATTTTCTGAAAAATTCTTTTGGAATACCATTTTTAAAATTAATCTTCGATGAAACTTTTTGATCACAATCATTATTTTGATTTTCAAATATCAGTATCCCATTTTTTAATTTTTGAGGCAGCTCTGAAGTCATTGTTACATTATATTCTCCAATGTATTGATTAAGATCATTGAAAACTAAAATTCGATTTGTGGCTCTTTTCGACAATCCCCAAAGCCAAGTATAATTCATGATCTTATAAGTCTCTCCTTTTTTAGTTTTTACATTTCCTAAATATGTTAGATGGGTTTCCATACCGCCTTTTTCATTCCATTTTCCATAAACATATTTTTTACCAATGTTTGATTTTTGTAAAGTTTTTAATCTGATGTTATCATCATTTATTTGTGCCTTTGCAAATTGATGAAATGCGGTTAGAAAAGCGATGATGGACATTCTTTTTATTAAATTCAAATATAATTTATACATTTTTATAATTCTTTAAAATATTTTTTTTGGTCTGTAAGATACTCCTTCGGAAAATAAATCCATCCAGACATATATTCACAATCAATATTAACTAAAGTCTTTTTGATGATTTTATTGTTTTCAATTAAGCGTACTTCATATTCAAATCCGCAAGGCATTATGTTGGATTTATATTTAAAAATCCATTGCTTTTTCATTTTGTTTAAAGCTTCAGGATCATCAATGTAAAATTTTTTGAAACCATCTAAGTTTTTACCAGCAATCGAATAGCATTCCATTTTATATTTTCCTGAAACCAGATCATAATCTTCAAAAAATGATATAGGTTCAGATAATTTTTCTCTGCAACTTGAAAGTATGGTAAGAAAAAATACAGCAATTAAAACTCTTGCGATTATTTTCATTTAAATAAAATTAAGTAAAAACTTTTCTAAATATAAAATTAGTCTTTAAATATGAACAATTATTCAGACAATTGAGATTTAAAAGTTCTTTGAAACCAAATTAAATCTATATTTTTGTAAGACTTAACGTTTATTAAAAAAATATTAAAACACTATGGCGTCTGGTTTTTTTGCGATTTTAGATGATATCGCTGCTTTGATGGATGATGTTGCTGTAACGAGTAAAATTGCAACCCAAAAAACAGCAGGTATTTTGGGTGATGATTTGGCGGTAAACGCAGAAAAAGCCACAGGTTTCCTTTCTTCAAGGGAAATTCCTGTATTGATGAAGATTATGAAAGGTTCCTTTATCAATAAGCTGATTATTGTTCCTTTTGTTTTCCTTCTAGAATGGCTGTATTCGCCTGCCATTAAAATTATCCTGATTATAGGTGGTTTTTATCTGGCTTATGAAGGTGTCGAAAAAATTGTTGAATTTCTATTTCACAGAGAAAAGAAAGGTCATGAAGTAATCAAAGAAGCAGATGATGTTGTAGAAGATGGCGAAGAAGCTGAGAAAACCAAGGTAAAATCTGCCATTACTACTGATTTTATTTTGTCTCTCGAGATTGTCATCATTGCATTGGCTGCAGCAAAAGACGGCTACGATGCTCTAAAATCTCAGTTTGATCCGTTTCTTGTAGAGATCGTGACGGTTTCTGTGGTTTCAATCATTGCAACAGTGGGTGTTTACGGAATTGTAGCACTGATCGTTAGAATGGATGATGCCGGTTTCAAATTGATTAAAAAAAGTAATGATAAAGGCTTTTTCGGTAAATTAGGACATCTGCTTGTAAAAGCGCTTCCTTTTGTGATAAAAGCTTTGGGAATCATCGGAACGATCGCATTGATCCTGGTTGCAGGCGGAATTTTCGATCATAATATCGATTATCTTCATCACGCACTACCAACCTGGAGCGAAATGCTGAAGCAGGTTCTTTTCGGTTTAGCAGGCGGATTGATTGCCCTATTTGTGATTACCGGAGGAAAGAAAATTTATGCTTTAGCAACAAAGAAATAATTGTTAGATATTAATAAAAAAATCCTGCTTCAATTTTTTTTGAGCAGGATTTTTATTTTATCTAAAGTTTACTTCCTTCAGCCATTTTTTTATTTCATAAAAACTTTGCGAAGCATTTTCTATCCAAGGAAAATGTCCAGCTTTTTCTATGAAAACCAATTTAGAATTGAGTAATGTTTTGTGAAGCTGTTCGGCAAACTCAGGCAAATTATTTGTGTCTGATTGGCCATTCAGAATCAGAGTTTTTGTTTTGATCTGAGAGAATTTTTTCTGTTGACCATAGTAATATTTCAATGCTTTTTCCAATTGAGGCATTTGCCCATTGATTGATTTTCTTCTTCCGGCTTTTGAAATTTCTTTAGTAATCAAAATTACTTTTTTTGAAGATTCTTCATCATAACACCACCATTTCAGAGGAGCTTCAGATAAATCTCTTCCGTCGGGAGCTTTTTCGGTTTTGTTGGCATACATATAATCCCAGTCTTTTACAACTTGCGAAAACCATTCAGATTCTTTTATTCTTTTGTTTTCAGATTCTTTTTTTCGTTTGTATATTTGTTCAGGAGGTGCAACTAAAGAAGTTCCGGTCAATATCATTCCTTCAACATGATTTGGATGCTTCAAACTGTAAAGCAAGGCGATACCGCTTTGATCTGAGTGTCCGAAAAACCATATTTTATCAATATTGAGTTTCTTTCTTAATTCTTCAATTTCCACAACACTTTTTTCAAGACTGTAATCTTCTATTTGGGCTGGAACTGCAGATTTTCCGGTTCCACGCGAATCATAATAGACCATTGTAAATTGTTTTTCTAATGGTTGCAGTGTTAGTTCATATCCTATTTTTCCTGAATTAGGATGTCCTACAAACATTACCGGACCATTTCCTTTTATAGTATAATTGATTTTGATTCCATCAATTTTTTCTATAAAATGTCCGTTTTTGAGATTTTGTGCTTGTATTAAAATTAAAAAAAATGTGTTGAAAGCGAGTAGGACTTTATATTTAAAATTCATAGGATTTAAAAATAAATTGTATTCAAAAGAATTACTGTATTTCTGCAACCGTCAATCCATCTGGTCTTCCTCCGATATCTAATTTCTGAATCACTTCCATTGTTTTTAAATCAATCACAGAAACCGAATTATTCGGCGTACACGAAATAAATAGCCTGTTTTTCTCTTTATCCATCAACATCGCTGCACCCTGTCCTGAACTAATTTTCTTAATCATTTTTCTTGTTTTTGAATCATAAAAAAGCAATTCTCCGGTTTTTACACTTACAATACATACATATTTTCCGTCGGGTGTGAACTTCATTCTGTGTAACCCTAAAACAGATGTATTGATTTCTTGAATTATTTTTCGTTTTTCTAAATCAATTATGATGATTGTTCCATCCGGTCTGGCTGTCCATAATTCTTTTCCGTCTGGTGAAACATCGAATCCTTCTGCACCTTTTCCTACTGTAATTAAAGTTTGAACCCAGTCCCATCTCGGTTTTGCGTTGGGCGGTAAAATCCCGGTTGGCGGAACGGTTGGCTGCAATAAGACGTGATCGAAAATACTCACTGTTCCCGAATCGATATTGGTGGTATAAAAATGTTCAGAATCAGGTGTTAAATATAAAAGATGAGTTGTATTTTGGCCTGTTCCCATCGACCATTCTAAAATATTTTCTTTTATATCATATCTTCCGACAGCTTTCGAGCCTTGTGCTGTAAACCATAATTTATCATCCCGAAAAGCTAAACCGTGAGAACCATACAAAGGTCTTGTATCGATGTTTTTTAACGGTTTAAATGTTTTTAAATCGATAACGTTGATTTCGTGTGAAGTTCCGTTGAGCGTATTGGCAACGTAAGCGGTTTTTCCGTCTGTTGAAGTAATAACTTCGTGAGGGTCATCGCCAACATTAATTTTAGTAATAATTTTAAGGCTGTTGTAATCTAAAACAACCATTTTTTTGTCGGTTTTTGATAAAGCTAAAATATATTTTTCCTGAGCGAAAATAAAGCTTGCTGTAAAAATGAGTAAGAAAATGTAAAGGTTTTTCATAAGTCTATGAGAAAGTTATCTCTTTAATAGATATGGTTTTCTCCGGATGGTTAAATGATTTTAACGAATACTGATTAAATTAATTATTTTTGCAAAAATTATGGAATCTGATGATCATTAAATCTGATTCGTTTTCAATGAATTATGGGTAGAAATTTATCAATTGATGTTTTAAAAATTATACTGGCATTTTTTGTCGTGTTTCTGCACATGAATTTTTTGAAAGAATCTTATCCCATGACGAGCTTTTTATTGGTAAACGGGCTTTTCAGAATTGCGGTTCCTGTTTTTTTAGTGATCACCGGATTTTATTTTTTACATATTGATGATGCGAAAAAACTTCGCAAATGGCTTTTCAGAACGTTTCTGCTGTATGCAATCTGGATGCTGATCTATATTTCTCACTGGAAAGATAATGAGCAGGTTTTACTGACTGTCATTTTCGGGTATCTGGCTATATAGTACAGGTTTTGGGAAATCTTCATTATTTAAGTGCTGAATCAGACTCGCTTTTGAACGATTATCTTTTGTACAGGAACTTCCTCTTTGTATGTTTTCCGTTTTTAACGACTGGCTTTTTAATTCATAAACACAAGATCGATATTTCAACATATAAATATTCGTCTCTGTTGGTGGTTTTATCAGTCTTAAGTGTCGTAGCAGAAGCATTTTTCAATTATAAATACATCAGTAGTGAAAGCACGGATATTTTGTTTTCTTTGATTTTTGCAAGCCCGTTGCTGTTTTTATATAGCCAGAAAATATACATTAAAAGCACCTCAAAAATTCTGGCGAGTTTTTCCACGGCTATTTACGTTGTGCATCCGCTCATTATGAAATCTGATTTTTATAAAGACATCAAATCGTTTAAAATCCTGATTTTCCTGTTAATTTTAATTCCTGTAAGCCTTGGTTTGGTTTACCTTAATAAGAAATTGAAATATTTGCTTTAGATTTTCATTATGATTGTTTAAAAAATAAAAAGACAACGAAAAATCGTTGCCCTTATATTATTAATTCATTTCATAATTCATAATGACCATTCTCAGGAAAAAATGCACAAAATCCTGTTCTGCATCTCGTCTGCTGATAAGTCTGTTTTTATAATCATAAGATTTAAAAACTTTTATTAATCTCAGATAGGTTTCAAGCTCTTCATCTTTAATTCTGATTTTTACGTGCCCGTCTTTTCTATTGATAATTTTGTCATCTAGAGTTCTTACTCTGAATAAAACATCGCATAATATAGGTTTGGCGCCACCATATCGCTCCACAATATTCACTTTGAATGCATCAAAAGTGATGGTATGGAAGATCAGTTTAGGTTGTGAGTCCGGTGTACGAAGTTCAAGCTTGTAGTTCATGAGTCTTTTTTTTCAATGTCCTTTTTAAAGGTATATATCAAATTAAATATTGCTGTAAATTTAAAAATAAAAGAGACTTTAAAAAGCCCCTTTTTAAATTTTTTTTAGTTGAATAGATCTTTTACTTTATCAAAGAAAGTTTTTTCTTTACCAGAGGGTTCTGCAACCATTTCGCCGCTGTTCATCTGTTTTTCAAAAAAGTCTTTTTGGTCTTTGGTAAGCTTCTGCGGTGTCCATACATTGATGTGGATAAACATGTCACCTTTGCCATAACTGTCGATACTTGGTAAACCTTTTCCGGCTAATCTTAAAATTTTTCCGGATTGTGTACCTGCATCAACGGTGATTTTTACTTTTCCGCCAACGGTAGGAATTTCTTTTTTGGTTCCCAAAGCAGCTTCAGCAAAAGAAACGTACAATTCCTGGTGAAGATTGTCGCCTTCTCTTTTGATCGTGCTGTCTACTTCTTCTTCCACAATCACCAAAAGATCTCCCGGAATTCCGCCAAATGGCGCATCATTTCCTTTTCCTCTTACATTGAGCTGGATGCCGTCTCTTGCACCTGCAGGAATATTGATTGTAATTTCTTCTTCGTCTTTTATTAAACCTTGCGCATTCGCTCCTGCAGGAATTTTATCGGCAACTTTACCAATTCCCTGACAGGTTCCGCAAGTGGTTTGCGTCTGCATTTGTCCGAACATGGTGTTCATCACCTTCATCTGRACTCCGGCTCCGTTACATGTAGGACAGGTTTTTGAAGTGGCTCCTTCCGCCATCTTCATTTTTTTTACTTTAAGAGTTTTCTGGGTTCCGTTTACCATCTCTTCAAGATTCAGCTTGATTCTGATTCTTAAATTAGAACCTTTCACCTGTTGACGGCCACCGCCACCACCAAATCCTCCGAAACCGCCACCTCCGAAAATATCTCCAAACTGGCTGAAAATATCTTCCATGTTCATACCGCCACCGAAGCCGCCTCCGCCAAAACCACCGGCTCCGCCTACTCCGGCGTGACCATATTGGTCGTAACGGGCTTTTTTATTATCGTCGCTTAATACTTCGTAAGCTTCTGCAGCTTCTTTAAATTTATCTTCAGCTTCCTTATCTCCAGGATTTTTATCCGGGTGATATTTGATAGCCATTTTTCGGTATGCTTTCTTTATTTCGTCGGCACTCGCAGATTTGCTGACCTCAAGAACCTCGTAATAATCTCTTTTTGACATGATATATTATAATTGATGATTGATAAATGATAATTGATGTTGTAAAATTTCTTAAGTGAAAATTGTCATCAATAATCACTGATCATTTATCATTAATGATTTTTAGTTTCCTGTTACAACTTTTGCAAAACGGATCACTTTATCTCCTAAGGTGTAGCCCGTTTCGATAACGTCTACAATTTTACCTTTCAGATCTTCTGAAGGTGCAGGAATTTGTGTAATCGCTTCATGGAAATCTACATTGAAGCTGTCTCCGGCTCTTACTTCCATTACTTTTAAACCTTTTTCGGTAAGCTTGCTTTTAAATTTGTTGTAAATAAGCTCAACCCCCTGAAGATCGGCTTCGTTACCATTTTTGGCAATTTCTTTCAGAGCTCTTTCAAAATCATCCAAAACGCCCAACATAGAAACCATCATTTCCTGGTTGGCGTAGGTAAAAAATTCCATTTTCTCTTTGGATGTTCTTTTTTTATAATTTTCAAACTCAGCATAAAGTCTGATGTAACGGTCTTTTTCTACTGCCAAAAGTTCTTCCGGAGTAGGCATTTCTGTCACATTTTCTTCAGCTGTTTCCTGAGCTTCGTTGATGTTTTCTTCCTGATTATTGATATTTTCTTCGTTGATATCCTGATTTTCCATATTTCAATAACTTTTTACAAAGTTGTTTCACAAACATTCTGCCAAAGAAAAAAGAATGACATTTAGGCAGAGTTTGTTGTTGGTTATTGGTTATTAGTAATTAGTAATTAGTAATTAGTAATTGGGATTGTTGACGATTGAGTTTTTATATAATGTTTTTGTTTTAATAATGACGTATTAATTCCCCTCCTTTGGAGGGGTGGATTAATTTTCAGAGAAAATTAAGACGGGGTGGTAAAATAATAAGATTTATAAAAATAATCTTCCATTCAAAAACAGACCCTCATTTTTTTTGAAAGCCCAATCTCTTAGCCCCGATTGCAGTGAAAATCCTTTTTTGAAAAAAAAGATTGTAACGAAAAGCGGGAAAAAGCTCCTTAAAAAAATACAAATTATTCTCCAAAAAATGTTTGAAACAAAAGATAAAGATTAAGAATGATGATAATGATGGAAATAATCCAGACACAGATTTTTAAAAACGGTTTGTTGACAAATTCTCCCATTTTTGCCTTATCGTTAGTGAAAAGAACCAATGGAACCACAGCAAAACTTAATTGCATCGACAAAATAACCTGGCTTAAAACTAAAAGATCTGTCGTTCCCTGTTCGCCATAAATAACAGTCACAATCAAYGCAGGAATTACGGCAATGAGTCGGGTAATTAATCTTCTGAGCCAAGGTTTTAATCTGATATTTAAAAAACCTTCCATTACAATTTGTCCGGCAAGCGTTCCTGTTAATGTAGAGTTTTGTCCGGAAGCTAAAAGTGCAATTGCAAAAGCGATACTTGCCATAGAAGCTCCTAAAATTGGAGTCAGCATTTTATATGCGTCATGAATGTCTGCAATGTGCTGATTTCCCGTGGTGTGAAAAGTTGCTGCAGCTAAAATTAAAATGGCTGCATTAATGAAAAAAGCAAGCAATAATGAAATCGTACTATCAAGTGTAGCAAATTTTATGGCTTCTTTTTTTCCTTCTGTATCTCTTTTGTAATCACGGGTTTGTACAATACTGCTGTGTAAATAGAGATTGTGAGGCATTACGGTTGCGCCCAGAATTCCTATTCCGATGTAGAGCATTGCAGGATTGGTAATGATCTCTTTTTGTGGAATTAAACCGCCTAAAATAGCATTGATTTCAGGTTTTGAAATGATAATTTCATACCCAAAACAGACCAGAATAATAAACATTAATCCGGCAACTATACTTTCTATCCAGCGGAAACCCTTTGCCTGAAGTAATAAGATTATTAAAACATCAATTGTTGTAATCACAATTCCCCATGTTAGAGGAATCCCAAAAAGTAAGTTTAATGCGATTGCCGAACCGATAACTTCTGCCAAATCGCAGGCGGCGATGGCAATTTCACAAAATATCCAAAGAATAAAATTGGTAGTAGGTTTGAAATGATCTCTGCAAGCCTGAGCTAAATCTCTCTCTGCAACCACACCAAGCTTTACAGACAAATGCTGCAAAACCATTGCGAAAATATTTGAAATTAAAATTACGGAAAGTAGAGTATAGCCAAATTGAGCTCCGCCCGCAATATCGGTTGCCCAGTTTCCGGGATCCATGTAACCGACCGCAACCATTAATCCGGGACCTGCAAAGGCAAGATATTTTCTCCAAAAGCCTGATTTTTTAGGAATGGAAATAGAAGAGAATACTTCTGGTAATGAATGTGATGTTTTATCTTTTCGCCAAGCGTTTTTCATATTGAACTGTGTCATTGTTAGAAATGACTAACAAATTTAATTAAATAAATGAAATTAAAGTGAAGTTAATGTAAAAAATCCCGAAAATAATTTCCGGGATTGATTTCTTATATTTTGAAAGAGGCTATTTTGCAAATCTTACAGACATTTTTCTGTCAACGGCTCTTTCTTCGTTAGATGCTGATGCATCAACTGTGGCAAATTCACTTCCGTATCCATCTGCTGCAATAACTTGTGATCCAACACCTTGTTTTGTCAACCAATCTTTGATGAAGTTGGCTCTGTCTGTAGAAAGTTTTAAGTTTTTAGCTTCGTCACCGGTTTTGTCTGTGTAGCCGCCGATCTTAATTTTTGCATCAGGATAAGCTTTTAAAATAGCAACAAGGTTTTGCAACTGTCCTTCAGAACCTGCTTCTAAAGCATTTGAGCTATTGATCTTAAAATTAACATGGTCAAAATCATACCATGAGTCTTTTAAAGCAGAATCGTCTTTAGCGTTTTTGTAACCATCAGATTGTAAGAATCTTATCATCTGGTCTTCCATTCCACCTTTATAACCTTTCAAAGCTGTTCCGTTCAGATCGATATCTTCGTCAACTTTAGTGGTTGCCATTGTTGTGGTGTCATTTTGTGTCGACATAGTATCATTGACAGTATTTAAGCTGTCACCTGAAACGGTAGTTGTCGTGGTAGTTTCTTTTTTCTCACACTGCTTCCATAAAAAATATCCGGCTGCAATTAATAATAATAAAGGTAAAAGCCATTTCCAGATCGATCCGCCTTCTGAAGATGTTGGTCTGTCGGGAAAAGTTCCGCCATCTGCAACGCTTCTTGTTACTTCAACTTTTGGTTCTTCGTGTGTTACAGGTTTTATTTCGTCCTGATCATTGTCAAATTCATATCGTTTTGCCCAATCGCCCACGTTTAACGAGGCTAATGAAAGTCCTGCCGGTAAAAGTGTAGAAACAACTCCTTTCTGATCATTTAGCAAAGATGAAATTCCGGATCGATCTAAATTATTGTCTGCAGCATATTTTCCTATAGAACCTACTGTTGCACCGGTTACTAAATTTAATAAAGAAGATGAAGAGTTGTTGCTGATTCCTGCATAAGTTGCAATGGTATTGATAATTCCGCTCAGCTTATCCCCAAAAATCGAGGTAAGCAATCCAGAAATCATAGAATTATCTGCTCCGGTATCTGATAGATTCCCCAAAAAGCCTTCTGAGGAAGCATTGGAGATAGAATCCAATACCGCAGTATTGTCAGAATTGTTGGCTAATCCGCCTACAATCACCGGAAGTAAACCAGAAATGGCTTTAGAAGTTCCGGCTTCACTTTCTCCAAGTTGCGATGCAGCCTGAGAAACAAATGCAGAACCAAGCTGCCCCTTGATAAAATCAATGATGTTTAATGACATATTAAATAATTTTGAAGTTAATGTTAGATAAATTTAAACAAAAATCTATCCAAAATATAAGTTTCAAAAAAAATCTGCAAAAACTCTTAGAATTTTTGCAGATTTAATAATTATTATACCAGGTTTTAATATGCTTTCGCAAATAAAACTCTTCTTTTCGATGGTTTACCAGAAATCATTGAAACCCCTTCTTCTACATCATCATCTAAAGGAATACATCTGATAGTAGCTTTGGTTTCTTCTTTAATCTGTTCTTCTTCTTCAGCAGTTCCGTCCCAATGCGCATAGATAAATCCTGGCTTTTCTTCTAAAACTTTTTTAAACTCATCATAAGAATCTACTTTTGTTAAATTATCTTTTCTGAAATTTAAAGCTTTGGTATATAGATCCTGCTGAATAGTTTTCAATAAATCTTCAATGTAAGAATCTAAGCCTTCCAACGGACGGGTTTCTTTTGTAAGATTGTCTCTTCTTGCAATTTCCACAGATTTATTTTCTAAATCTCTAGGTCCCATCGCAATTCTCAACGGAACACCTTTCAATTCGTATTCTGCAAATTTCCAGCCTGGTTTGTTTTGAGTATCGTTATCAAATTTTACTGAAATTCCTTTCAGTTTTAATTTATTCTGAATATCTAATGCTACCTCACTGATTTGGTTTAACTGCTCTTCTCCTTTAAAAATAGGAACAATTACCACCTGAATTGGGGCTAAAGTTGGAGGAAGTACCAAACCAAGATCATCAGAATGGGTCATAATTAAAGCACCCATCAAACGGGTAGAAGTTCCCCACGAGGTTGCCCAAGCGTGTTCTATTTTTCCTTCTTTGTTGGTGAATTTCACATCGAATGCTTTTGCAAAATTCTGACCTAAAAAGTGCGAAGTTCCCGCCTGAAGTGCTTTTCCGTCCTGCATTAATGCTTCAATACAATAGGTTTCATCTGCTCCGGCAAATCTTTCTGAAGGTGTTTTCAGACCTTGTACAACCGGCATTGCCATAAAGTTTTCTGCAAAATCTGCATAGACTTTATTCATTTTTTCGGCTTCTTGAACTGCTTCGTCTTTGGTAGCATGAGCGGTGTGACCTTCCTGCCATAAAAATTCAGATGTTCGTAAAAATAAACGGGTTCTCATTTCCCAACGAACAACATTTGCCCATTGATTGATAAGAATCGGCAAGTCTCTGTATGACTGGATCCAGCCTTTATAAGTATTCCAGATAATAGCTTCAGAAGTAGGTCTTACGATAAGCTCTTCTTCTAATTTAGCTTCAGGATCTACAATAAGTTTTCCAGGATTATCAGGATCGTTTTTTAGTCTGTAATGTGTTACTACAGCACATTCTTTAGCAAAACCTTCAGCGTTTTTTTCTTCAGCTTCAAACAAGCTTTTGGGTACGAAAAGCGGGAAATAAGCATTAACGTGACCGGTTTCTTTGAACTTTTTGTCCATCTCATCACGCATTTTTTCCCAGATTGCATAGCCATATGGTTTGATAACCATAGAACCTCTCACCCCTGAGTTTTCAGCCAAATCAGCTTTCACAACCAATTCATTATACCATTTGCTGTAATCTTCGCTTCTTGAAGTTAATTTTGCCATTAATTTTTTTTTAATATTTTAACTTTTCTAAAATTATGTAATCTAAAAATAAAAATCTATTTTTGATAGATTTTTGTTACCAATAAGTTGGTATATTTTTGGTACAGACTGCAAATATAATTTAAATTAAAAATTTTTACATTATCATGAAAAGAAATATACATAAAAATTTACTTGGAATGCTAAAATCAAAAGGGGTTTTAGCAGTTGCAGGTGGGTTGCTGTTAATGTCTTGTGGCGCACAGATGGGTGGATACAGCGAGACCGATGGGGTGTATTACGACCCAAATAAAGATACTTTGCCTGAAGGTGTTATCATTGATGGTAATGAAGGAAACAGAGTAGGAGAATATTATGATTATTATCAGGATGATTCTAATCTTATTCAGAATGCTCAGATAAATGCTGCTCAACAAGACAACCGTTACAGTAACTGGAATAATTCTGATTGGAGTAATAATGCTACCGATTCTGACTGGGGTAATTTTGCCGGAAACGAAACCAACTACTACGATAACTCGTGGGGAATGATGGGTTGGGGTTGGGGCTCACCTTGGGGATGGGGCGGTTACGGAAATCCTTGGGGTTACGGTTGGGGCATAGGAATGTCTTTCGGCTGGGGTAATTCTTGGGGATGGGGAGGCTTCAATCCTTACTGGGGAATGGGCTGGAACTATGGCTGGAATAATTACTGGGGATACAATCCATATTGGGGTGGCTATTACGGAAATCCTTATTGGGGATGGGGTGGTTATGGTTATTATAACAGAGTTCCTTATGCAAGAAGCGGTGCAAACGGAAGATTTGGAACTTCAGGACCTGGAGTTTACAGACAAAATAACTCTGCTTTTAAAAACGCATATACTAACGGTTCAGGATTTAGAAATAGCAATTCAAGCATGAGATCCGGATCTTACAGACCTTCAAATATGAACAATGGAGGGTACAGAAATAATAACAATACCCGAGGTTACCGTAATCAAGGAATTTACCGTAATCAAAACAACGGTATGAGACCTAACATGAACAACGGAGTAAGACCTTCAAGACCTAACTATAACTACAATCAACAACAGTCTCAACCAAGATACAGAAATGAAAGTACAAGACCGAGCAATAACGGAAGCTTCAGATCTGGTGGTTTCAACTCAGGAAGTAGCAGTGGCGGTTTCAGAGGTGGCTCTTCCGGTGGAGGCGGTGGTATGAGATCCGGCGGAGGCGGTGGTTTCAGATCAGGTGGCAGATAAAACTAAACTTAATAACTATTAAAAAAAATAATGTTAAAAAAATCTTTAGTATTAATAGGTGTAACTGCAGCATTCTATTTGCAGGCTCAGGATATATCGGTGATAAGAAATTCTATCGATGTTTATTCAAACACGCCAATGGTAGGTTCATCAAAGTTTAATGCAATGGTGGGATCTAACGGAGCTTTGGGTGGCGATGCAACTTCGCTTCTTACAAACCCGGCTGGTTTAGGGGTTGCAATTGCAGGTGATGTTTCGGCAACTTTATCAGTTACAGGAAATAAAAATACAAGCTCTTTAGCAGGTTCTTCGGTTAATTATAATATTACCAAAACAAATATCGGAAACGTAGGAGGTGTTGCGACTTTTCAGCTGATGACAGAAACTCCTTGGAAATTTATAAATCTGGGAGCAAGCATTTCTACACAATCACTTGAAGACTACGTAGAAACTGCAGGCAATACCAATATTTCAATTCCTAAAAACCTTGTTGACGGTTCAGGAAATGCTGTAGTAGGAAATCTTGCTTATTTGGGACATGCGTATAACAGATACGGAACTCAAACTAAGTTTAACCTTGGTGTAGGTGCTAATTACAATAATGCATTATATCTTGGTGCAAGTATCAATATGCATTATGTTGATCTTGAGCAGTATGATAGCGCCAATTTTGGTTTAGACTTAGACAATACCATTTATTCTTTTGATAAACAATATACTCCGTTTTCAGAAAAATCAAACGGTTTTTCTGCGACTTTGGGGGTAATTGGTAAAATAACCAATCAGTTCAGATTAGGAGCTTCAATAGAATCTCCTACCTGGTGGAGCGTAGATAGAATATATTCAGACTATTATACCGGATCTGATGGACTGATCTATTATGATAATTTTGTAGAAGACAGAACTTTCAGATCGCCTATGAAAGCTACTTTAAGTGGTGCTTTTGTTCCTACTAAGAATTTTGCGATTAACGTAGATTACACTTTGGGATTGACGAAGCCTAAATATAAAGTTCAGGGTGAGGCGGAAAGCGAATTGAATTCTTTCTTTAGCGATACCTACAAAAATTTATCAGAAATAAAAATAGGGGCTGAATACAGAATTAAAGCCTTCAGAATAAGAGGAGGTTATTCTTATGCTTCAAGTCCGTTTGATAATATGACAATCAGTGCATTCGATAATAACGGAAATGCAGCAGATCGTAATTACAGCAACCTGATTTTAGGAGACCGAAATACAATCGGGGCAGGTATCGGATATGATTTTGGTAAATTCTTTATTGATGCAGCTTATCAAAACATTAGTTCAGAATATAAAAATCCTTTCCTGAGTGGTAACGAAAGCTACGGTACAGGATATTATTCAGGAGATTTTGATGTAGTAACTCCATATTCGGTGGTTTCTGATGTTAAAAACGTAAGAAATAATTTCTTCTTAACGGTAGGATGGAAATTCTAAAATAATATTTTAAAAACATAAAAAAAGGCTTCGGGAAATTTTCTCGAAGCCTTTTTATTAGTCTCATGAGTAGTTATTAATATTTCGTGCAATTGGGTGGCAAGAAAATTAGATAAATGATTTATTTGCTTTAAAATTTAGATTAATGATGATGTCCTGCATGTGAATGATCATGAAACAAATGCATCATTAAAGCTAACGAAACTCCCAAAATAACCAAACCTATTTTAGACCAGTTGATATTGTGATTTTTATTGCTTTCAAAAATAATGACTGAAGAAATATGAAGAAAAATTCCTCCTACAATCGCTAAAAAATAAGGTTGCCAATCTGGATTGAAATAATTTCCTAAAAGCATTCCGAGTGGCGATGCCAAAGCAAATAAAGCTACAATTAAAATTGAAGGATACGATGCTTTTGAACCTGTTCTGTTAAACAAAAACGCGCCCAGAATAAAGGAAATCGGAAGATTGTGAAATAAGATTCCCAACAAATAAGGTGAAAACGGATTCGTTTCATTTGCCAAAGGAATTCCTTCAATAAAAGCATGAATGAAAAGACCGACCATCAAAGCCATGGGAAGAATATTGTTTTCATTATGATGATGAAAATGCCCATGTTCGAAACCTTTCGTTAAAGCTTCAAGAATCATTTGGAGCAAAACTCCGCCAATGACGAAAATCCCCAAATTTCCAATGTCTGAAGTGTAAACCTGCGGAAAAACTTCATTCAGACAGATGGTTATTAAAAATCCGGCGCTTAAGATCAATAAATTTTTTGAAAATTTTTCTTTTTGCCCAAAATATTTACCGAGCAAAACTCCGGCAACGACGCTTAAAATAAGAAGAATGTAAATCATTATTTTTTCTTAAATAAATTGATACAACGCGGCGAAATATCTTTATCAAAATTATTCAATTGATAGTCTCCCCAGATTTTTATCCTTTCAAAACCGCTTTCTTCAGCATAGTTTTTAATGGTTTCTAAAGTGTGAAGCTTTACTTTTTCAAAAAAATGATGAGATTTTCCGTCTGCTTCAAACCTGATATCTTTTACAATATGTCTGCCTTCAATTTTCTTTGAAATTTTAAAATCAATTCCTTCTCTGCTGATAACGGTTTCCGGAACTAAGGTATTTCGTACAAACTCTTCGTTCAGATAATCCAATACAAAATAGCCGTCTTTTTTTATAGCATGACTAACCGATTTGAAAACCTTCCTGTCATCTTCTTCACGATCAAAATATCCGAAGCTTGTAAATAGATTAAAAACCGCATCTACAGGATCGTAGTCAATAGGATTTCGCATATCATGAACATCAAAAATCAACGTTTGGTTTTCAAATTGCTTGTTGTGTTCAATACTTTGTCTCGAAAGGTCTAAACCTAAAACATCATAACCCAATTTATTAAGAAAAACCGAATGTCTTCCCTTTCCACAAGCGAGATCAATGATTTTTGCTGATTGAGGAAGCTCTAGTTCTGACGTAAGTTTAGTAATGAAATTTTCAGCTTCTGTGTAATCTCTGTTGCTGTATAATAAGTGATAATAAGGGGTATCAAACCAAGATTCAAACCATTCCATTTTGCAAAAATAGTGTTTTTTGGCTGATGGTTCATTGTTGTTGGTTGATGGTTTTATTAATAATAATGATTTCTAACAACTATAAACTGACAACCAACAACTAAAATCGCTATTTTTGCAAAATGGATACAGAAAATCTAAAAATACAGATAAAAACATTCTTCGGATTGGAACCAATTCTTGCGGAAGAAATCAAAAAGTTAGGCGGAAGAAATGTAGAGTTAAAAAACCGTGCAGTAAACTGTGAAGGCGATTTAGGCTTTTTATATAAAATTAATTATTCTGCACGAACTGCCCTCAAAATCCTTATTCCGATTGTAGAATTTAAAGCGTTTAATGAAAGCAAATTTTACGATAAGCTTTTCAAATTTGAATGGGATGATTTTATGAGCGTAGATCAGACTTTTGCGATAGATTCAACTGTAAATTCTGAAAGATTCAAGCATTCTCAGTTTATGACTTTCAAAATGAAAGATGCGATTGTCGATTTTTTTCAAAACAGATACGGAAAAAGACCGAGCATCGAAACAAAATCTCCGGATATCAAATTTCATTTGCACATCGACAGAGAATTGGTAACGATTTCTTTAGATTCTTCAGGCGATCCTTTATTTAAAAGAGGTTATAGAAAAGAACAAGGTGAAGCGCCGATCAACGAAGTTTTGGCAAGCGGAATGCTGCAATTGGCAGGTTGGGACGGAAAAGGAAATTTCCTTGACCCGATGTGCGGTTCGGGAACGCTTTTGATTGAAGCGGCAATGATTGCTTTAGATCTTCCTGCACAGATTTTCAGAAGGAGATTTGCATTCCAGAACTGGAAAAATTATGACCACGAATTATTTTCAAAAATAAAAGAAGTTCGTGTAAACCGTGTGAAAGAATTTACAGGTAAAATTGTAGGTTACGATATTGATGCAAGAATGCTGAATGCAGCCAGAACGAATATAGAATCTGCCGAAATGGAAGACATCATCGAAGTAAGAAAGCAGAATTTCTTCGACTCCAAAAAAGATATGTTCCCGTTATTAATGGTTTTCAATCCGCCTTATGACGAGAGAATTTCGATTAATGATGATGATTTCTACAAAAAAGTTGGTGACACTTTCAAAACGAATTATCCGAATACTTTAGCCTGGCTGATTTCTTCAGATCTGGAAGCGGTAAAGAAAATAGGACTTCGACCTTCAAGAAAAATAAAGCTTTTCAACGGAAAGCTGGAAACAAGATTTTTGCAGTACGAAATGTATGAAGGAACGAAAAAAGTACATAAATTAGACGAAAACAAAAAATAAAATATGCCTTTTGATTGGTTTGATGGTTTAGATTTATTAGCAGACTTTCTGACTTTGGATTCTTCTAAAAAGTCAGGAAAAAATGCGAAAACTAAATATTCAAAAAAATCAAAATACACAACAGAATTATGGAGTGGAAGCTTTCTTGTGATCGCTTCCATTCTTTATTTCATCGTGTTTAAAAACCCTTTGCCGGAACTACATTTCACACAGACTTTACTTATTTGCGCTCTTATCGGTTTTGTTATTTCATTTGTCGTTTTTTTCGCGCTTTACCATCTCCAGCTTTTTTATTTTAAAAGTCTTCCTAAATTGCTTTTGTTCAGCATTTCTTTTATCCTGTTGATGATTTCAACGGTGTTGGTTGTTTATTTTAAATTCATTAATTCTATTTAAATAATCATAAATTGTTTTAAAATACATTGTGATTTCTTTTCAAATCTTTAATTTTGAAAAATTTTCAATTTGAAACCTACTATTTCCATCGTTGTTGCTATTTTTAACCGAAGAGACGAGCTTTTCGAACTTCTCAATTCACTCAATGCTCAGACTGATAAAGACTTTGAGGTGATTATTGTTGATGATGGTTCTCTCATAGATCTGAAACCTACGATTCATAATTTTGAAGAAATTTTAAACATAAGATATTTCAAAAAAACTAATTCAGGACCTGGTTTATCGAGGAATTACGGAGCAAAAAGAGCGGCAAATGACTGGCTGGTTTTTGTAGACAGCGATGTGATTGTAGAGAAAGATTATATTGAAAATATAAAAAATGATATTCTTACTATTCCGTGTGATGCTTTTGGTGGAGCCGATAAAGCGCACAAAGGTTTCAATCTGATGCAGAAAGCAATTTCCTATTCAATGACCTCCGTTTTTACAACAGGCGGAATCAGAGGAAGTAAAAAATCCGTTTCAAAATTTCAGCCGAGAAGCTTTAATATGGGTGTGAAAAAAGAAGTTTTCGAAAAAGTTGGCGGTTTTTCAGAGATGAGAATCGGTGAAGACCCGGATCTTTCAATGACGCTCTGGGAAAATGGTTTTACCACAGCTTTTTTTGATGATATTGCAGTGTATCACAAACGAAGAGTAGACTTTGGAAAATTCTCAAAGCAGGTTTATCAGTTTGGTTGTGCAAGACCGATTCTTAATCAGAGACACCCTAATTACGTAAAAATTTCTTTTGCGTTTCCTACGTTGTTTTTGTTGGGTTATGTTTTGGGGTTTATCGAATATTTTATTTTAGGAAAGGGTTTTGTTCTTTCTCTTTTCGGTTTGTACACGTTCATGGTGTTGATTCATGCTTTAATCGTGACTAAAAATATTGCCATTGCAGGAATGGCAGTTATCTCAACCTACATTCAGATGTTTTCTTACGGTTACGGGTTTTTAAAATCCTGGATTTTACTGAATGTTTTAAAAATGAAACCGGAGAATGCATTCCCGAAACATTTTCATAAAGTTTAATTTTACCACGAAAGTTTTTTCATATTATTTATTTCAGTGAACTTTTTTTGACGCAAAGATTTTTATTAAAACGTTGATATTTAGAAAGCAAAGGCAAATAAATTTGTTTCACAGAGCTTGAAACAAACGCTTTTTCAAATCAACTTGTTGATTCCTCTTTGCTCACTTAAAATAATAAGAAAATTTCATTAAACTTTGCGTTGAAAAAGTTAGTGTTTAACGCAAAAATTTGTTGAAATGCTGAGGTTGCTCCGTAGGAGCAAAACCTTTGTAGCAAATGATTCTCAGAAATACATTGAGCTCCGTAGGAGCGAAACTTTTCAAAGAAAAACAAGAGTTTTAATTTTGTGAGCTTTTGAAAATGCTCTAAGAATATTTCGCAAAAATATCTTTTACGGTTAAGTTAAAAACAATAAAAGCTGTCGAAATTTCAACAGCTTTTATAACAAAATAATTAGGAGAATATGGATGAAATGGTTTCATGGTTGAGAACGCCTGTTTTGAGCATGCATTCTCTCATTTTTTCGTATGTTCGTTTGATATCGTGATCGAGACCGATTGAGAATCTTATTAATCCGTCTGAAATTCCCATTGCTTCACGTTCCTCTTCAGGAATTTCTGATGAGGTCGAGCTTCCGGAGCATGAGAATAAAGTTTTGTAAAAGCCTAAACTTACCGCTAAATAACCGAGATTTTCCTGCTGCATCATTTCCATCAGCTCGTTGGCTTTTTCGGTTGTTCCTGCGTCTAAAGTAAGCAAACCGCCAAACCCGTATTCTTCGTGCATCATGCTTTTCATTAAATCATGATTCTTGTGAGATTTTAAACCGGGATAAGAAACTTTTAGCCCATCTTCTTCAAATCTTTTGGCAAGATACATCGCATTATGGCTGTGTTGTTTCATTCTGATGTGAAGGGTCCTTAAATTTTTAAGAATACTTGCAGAACGGAAACTGTCCATTGTAGGACCGAGAAGCATACAAGCACCATTATTTACGTTTTTGGTATCATTGATAAATTCCTGGCTTGCGCAATAAACTCCGCCTACAGTATCGCTGCTTCCATTGATGAATTTGGTTAAAGAATGGATAACAATATCTGCTCCCAAAAGAGTAGGAGAAATAGAAAGTGGTGAAAAAGTATTATCTACAATAAGCTTTAAATTGTGCTTTTTACAGATTTCCGAAAGTTTTCTAAGGTCGGCAACTTCCAGAAGAGGGTTGCTTACACTTTCGCAATAAATAATTTTAGTATTGGATTTTATAGAATTTTCGACAGAATCAAAATCATTGATGTCTACAAAAGAAGTTTCAATTTGAAAAGGTGGCAGAAAATTTTTCATAAAAGCATACGTTCCGCCGTAAATTGTTCTGCTCGAAATAATATGGTCACCCGATTTGCAAACCTGCATCAAAACAGAAGTAATAGCTCCCATTCCTGAAGCGGTAACATTGGCGGCTTCGGTGTTTTCCATTTTTGCCAAAGCCTCAGAAAGATAAAGATTCATCGGTGATGAATGTCTTGAGTAAAGGTAACAGCCTTCTGCATTTCCTTCGAAAGTATCAAACATCGTTTTTGCAGAAAGAAAAGTGTAGGTAGAGCTGTCAGAAATTGAAGGATTTACACCACCAAACTCTCCAAAATACTGAAGATCCTGTATCTCATTTGCTGCATTAAATTGGTCCATCTTTTTTTTTTTTAAAAATGAATATTTCTAATGCTTATAACAATTGAAATTTAAATTTTTAGAAAATAAATCTATTAAAATGTATTTTAGTAGAATTTAAGTTGGTTATATTTGCTATATTCTTAATTTCAGTAAAATATRATCTATGAACTTTGATGAAACAGACAAAAAACTGCTCCAATATTTACAGGAAGATTGCAAGCAAACCACCAAAGAGCTGTCTTACAAGCTCGGTCTGTCGGTAACTGCGGTGTACGAACGCATCAGGAAACTCGAAAATTCCGGTGTAATTTCCAGGTATGTTGCATTAGTAGACAAAACAAAAATCGACAGAAAATTTTTGATTTTGTGTCATGTGAAGTTAACGCAGCACAAAAAAGAATACGTGATGCAATTTGAAAAAGAAGTGATGAATCTGCAGGAAGTTACCGAATGCTTCCATGTAAGCGGAGATTACGATTACATCCTGAAAATCTGCCTGAAAGACATGGATGATTACAGGAATTTTATGCTGACCAAACTCACCACTTTGCAGCATATTGCAAGTACACACAGCTCTTTTACAATTTCAGAAGTGAAAAATACCACGAAAATTATTTTGTAATATAATTTTTATTTGGGCAGCTTTACCGCCCTCCGTTCCCGCTTTTTTGCCTCCGCTGCGCTCCGGCAAAAAGAGCTCCACTCAGGTCGGGCTGCGAGAGATTCGCGAATACATTAAATTTTTTTTAAACTACACTAAAACACCATTTTTAGAAGTAATCGCATCGGGTAGATCATTTTCGCCGGTCATTTGAAGAATGTCAATTTCTATTGCCCTGCAAATGGAAAGCATCGGAATATCAAACATCAAACCTTCGAAAGGATTTTCAGAATAATCACCCACGAGTTCCATAATGATATAAATCCAGCCAATCGTAATACAGAACGGGATAGAAGCCCAAATTCCCCAGTGTCCGAGTTTAGCAAACTCACTTACCAAACCTAAAGGAAGCAACATTATAAAAATAACATTGAAAACAAATGCTGTACTTGCAAACTGTCGCGGTAAGGGAAATTTTTTAATTCTTTCGGCTTGTCCCTGCAAAGTATAAAATTCGTTAAGACAATCTTGCAACTGGATCTGGTTGAATTCAGAAATCGCTTCCATATTTTTCAGCTCATTTACATCTTTCGATTGTTGGGCGATAAGGTAAGTTGCAAAATTTTTGTAATGATCTTGAAGCTCTGCTTCTTCTTCACACAAATATTTATTAAGGAAAATAGGTGTTCTTCCGTAATCTGGGAAGCCTGCTTTTATAAGGCGGTTCCGTTTTTGATCTATGTTTTTGAATTGTTCTTCTTCCACTTTGATATGTTCCCATTCTGCGGGAATCAGAAGCTGGTCTCTGAACTGGTACAACCACGCAATATGACGGTAGACAATCTTTTTTTTGCGGTCTTCAATATCAAATTTTCCTAAATTTTCATTATTGGTATCAAAAGCGTAAACCATAGACGCAAACGAACGGCTCGAGTTTACAATTCCGCCCCAGATCTTTCGGGCTTCCCACAATCTGTCGTATGCCTGATTGTTTTTAAAACCCACCAAAAATGCTTCTGCAGTACCAATCAGCGCAACGGGAACCCATGGAATAATCATCCAATCCCAATGGAAAAAATGGAAAAGTACAGCAATCAATGTACACCAAAGCGAGATCAGAATTACATGAAATCCTGATAGATTAAGAACCTGTCTGTAATTGACGTATTTTGTGGTAATCATTATGAAGGAAAAAATTTATTCACTTCAAGTTAGCAAAAAGTGTACAAAAAAACCTCCAAAATAATCAGAGGTTTAAATTTATTTTTTGCTTAAATTAATACTTCAGCATTTCTTCAATTTTTGCACTGAGCTTTTCAGCATTTGGAAGCATTTCTTTTTCCAGAACTAAATTGATTGGAACAGCAGGAGTATCAAGAGACCCCATTGTTTCTATAGGCGCATCAAGATATTTGAAACAGTTTTTAGAAATACGGTGTGCGAAAGCTTCTGCAAACGAATTATTTAACTGTTCTTCAGTAAGAACGATACATTTTCCGTGCGCTTTTACCCTTTCGAAAACCAATTCTTCATCCAGAGGAATAAGGGTTCTCAAATCAATTACCTCAATTCGTCCGTTAAAGTTTTTGGCTGCTTCTTTTGCCCAATAAACGCCCATTCCGTATGTTACCACTAATAAAGTTCTACCTTTTTCAGTTTCATTTTTATCAGCTTCAATGATTACTTTTCCTTTTCCGAAAGGTAAAATATAATCCTCCGCAGGTTCAATTGTTTTTGCATCTTCAGTTCCCGGAACTTTGCTCCAGTACAAACCTTTATGTTCCAACATTACAACAGGATTCGGATCATAATAAGCAGCTTTTAATAAACCTTTAAAATCTGCTGCATTACTCGGATAAGCGATTTTAATCCCTTTAATATTGGCTAAAATACTTTCCACGCTTCCGCTGTGATAAGGTYCGCCACCACCGTAAGCTCCGATTGGAACACGAATAAYATTGCTTACAGGGAATTTACCCTGACTTAAATAACTTGATTTTGAAATTTCCGTGATCAGCTGGTTGATTCCCGGATAAATATAATCTGCAAACTGTACTTCAACGATCGGTTTTAAACCAACTGCACTCATTCCGGTTGTAGAACCAATAATATAAGCTTCCTGAATTGCGGTGTTGAAAACCCTTTTGCTTCCGAATTTTTTACCTAAAGTTACTGTCTCACGAAAAACTCCACCAATTCTTTCTCCAACATCCTGTCCGTACAACAAGGCTTCCGGATGTTTCCACATAATTTCCTGAATGGCATGAATGGCAGCATCTACCATCACGATTTTTTCTCCGTTTTCCGGTTCACGGGTTCCCACTTCCTCAGTAATTGGAGTGGATGCGAAAATATGCTGCATCACTGTTTCAGGCTTAGGGTCTTCGGCTTTTTGAGCTTTTTCGAAAGCTTCTTCTACTTCAAGACGAGCCTTTTTAGTGATTTGTTTTAATAATTCTTCATCAACACCAGATTCAAGCAATTGATTTCTCAGGATTTCTCCGGGATCTTTCGCTCTGTGTTTTGTTAAATCTTCTTCATCTCTGTAGAATTCTCTTCTTACTCCTGAAGTGTGGTGACCAATCAAAACTGTTTTCGCACAAATAACCAAAGGTTTTCTTTCTGCTCTTACAAAATCGATGGCTTTTTTCATCACTTCAAAGCTTTCAGCAAAGTTGGTTCCGTCAACTCGCATTCTTCCCAATCCTTCAAAGCCAGCTACAAAATCATAAGCATCACAAGTTCGTGCTTCTTCTTTGGTAACCGAAATTCCCCATTCATTATCCTGAACCAGGAAAATAATAGGAAGCTGGTGTAAAGCTGCAAATTGCAAAGCCTCACTCACTTCACCTTCTGTAACAGAATTGTCTCCAAGACTACAAACAACAACAGGGTTATTTTCAAACTGCTGTAAATCAAAATCCTGAATATATTTGATTCCCTGAGCAACACCTGTTGTAGGAATCGTCTGCATTCCTGTTGCCGAACTTTGATGGATAATCTTAGGTTTGTCTTCATCCCTGCTAGAAGGGTGAGAATAATACGATCTGCCTCCGGAAAAAGGATCATCTGCTTTTGCTAATAGTTGCAGCATTAATTGATAAGGCTGAAAACCTATTCCTAAAAGAATACTTTCGTCTCTGTAGTAAGGAGACACCCAGTCTTCTTTTTTTAACTGATAAGCCGTTGCCAACTGAATAGCTTCATGACCTCTTGATGTGCTATGAACATATTTTGTAACATTTCTGTTCTCCTCATAAATATCTGCCATTGCTTTTGCAAGCATCATGTGATTGTAGGCTTTAAGCAAAATATCTTTTGAAACTTTCTCGTGAAGTGTATTTTCCATAGGAAGCAAATATACATAAAAAAACAAAACACTAACAAGTGTTAGTGTTTTAGGTAATTAAATGAATTCATTGGATTTTTTATTAAAATTTAATGAAAAACATGTATCCAGAATTACCAACAATATACATCTTGATTAGGAATGATTTATAAAAACTAATTTCAAAACACAAAAATTTGAAGTAACTTTACATTCTCTTTTTAATTAAAAGCTAGAAAAATTACATGTATTTAGTTTTTGACACAGAAACCACAGGTTTACCAAAAAATTTCAATGCTCCGCTATCAGATTCAGACAACTGGCCAAGAATGGTACAGATTGCTTGGCAATTGCATGATGATAATGGAAATTTAATTGAAAATCAAGATTATATAATAAAACCCGAAGGGTATGATATTCCCTTTAATGCTGCAAGAATTCACGGAATCACAACCAAAATTGCCAATGAAGAAGGGCGAGACCTGCAGGAGATTTTAGAAGAATTTTCTAAAGTTTTAGAACGGGTAAGAGTTGTTTCCGGGCATAATGTTGAGTTTGATTACAATATTGTCGGGGCAGAATTTTTTAGAAAAAATATCAAAGATAATCTTCAGGAAAAACCAAAAGCCGATACCATGATTTTGGGGACAAATTATTGTCAGCTTGGCGGTGGAAAAGGAGGAAGATACAAGTCTCCAAAACTGGAAGAATTATACGAAAAACTTTACGGACATAAATTTGACGAAGCACACAACGCAGCAGCCGATGTAAATGCTACAGCCCAGGTTTTCTTCGAAATGATGCGTATCGGGATAATTCCTGCAGAAGTTTTAAAAACCTCTGAAGATCAGCTGGCTTATTTTAAAACTTTACATCCAAATCCGATAAAACCTTTTGGGATTATTATCAGAAGACAGGTTGCTGATTTTAATAATAAGAAAAAACAGGCAGATGTTGGAAGTATCGATGATATTGATTTAGGAAGATATTTCAATTTCGATAATAAAAGTGTTTTTTCAACATTGACGGCGACTTCAGGGATCAATGATTTGATAAAGAAGGCAACAGAAGAAAATTTCCCGGCTGTAGGAATGGTCGATTTAGGAAATATGATGGGCGCTTTCAAATTTGTTTCTGCAGTTGAATCTGCAAATTCTGACCGCTCAAAAAAACATAAAGAATTTTTAGCAAAGAAACAGGAAGCCGAAGAAAACGGAACAGTGTTTAATGAAGAAGAACCAGCTTCCGAACCTTTAATTCCTGTTGTAGGTTGTGAATTTTATATTTCAGACCGTTACGAGCAGAAGCAATTTACAAAAGACGATCCCGACAGAAGAACACAGGTGGTTTTATTGGCAAAAGATTTTAACGGATATAAAAATTTAGCAAAACTTTCAAGTATTGGTTTCCTTAAAGGATTTTATTTCGGAGTTCCGAGGATCAGTCGTGAGCTGATTGCTGAATACAAAGAAGGTGTAATTGCTTTAACTTCAGGAATTCATGGCGATATTCCTGATGCAATTCTAAACACTGGTGAGCAAAAAGGGGAGGAGCTTTTCAAATGGTGGAAAGATACTTTCCAGGATGATTTTTTTGTTCAGATTCAAAACCATAAATTGCCGGAAGAGGAACACTTAAACGATGTTTTGCTGCATTTTGCAGATAAATATGATGTTAAAATTTTAGCCCAGAATCAAACTTTTTATACCAATAAAGACGATTCTAATATTCAGGATATTGTAAGTTGTATCAAAGATGGAGAAAAGCTGACAACACCTGTTGGAAAAGGCTTTGGCAAAAGAAGAGGTTTGGCAACCGGAGAATATTATATTAAAAATTCTCACGAGATAAAAGAGGCTTTTCTGAATTATCCCGATGCATTTGATGCGTATGAAGAGTTTACGGCAAAATTCAGTCCTTATACTTTAAAAAGGGATGTACTCTTGCCTAAATTTGATATTCCTGAAGAATTTATTCATGCTGAAGATGATATAGATGGCGGAAAGCGTGGTGAAATGGCATATTTAACTCATCTTACTTACGAAGGCGCAAAAAAAAGGTATATAGAAACAGGAATTACAGACGAAATTAAAGAGCGTCTGGATTTTGAGCTTGAAGTAATTGCCAATACAGGTTATCCAGGTTACTTTTTGATTGTACAGGATTTCTGTAACGAAGCCCGCAAAATGGGAGTCTGGGTTGGTCCCGGTCGTGGTTCTGCAGCAGGTTCTGCAGTAGCTTATTGTATCGGAATTACCAATGTTGATCCTATTAAATATGATCTCCTTTTTGAGAGATTCCTGAATCCTGAAAGGATTTCGATGCCCGATATTGATATTGACTTTGATGATGAAGGACGTGATAAAATCATCAAATGGGTAGTAGATAAATATGGTAAAAATCAGGTTGCGCAAATTATTACATATTCTGTTTTAGGTGGAAAATCTGCGATCAAAGATGCGGGAAGAGTTTTGGATGTACCGATTCCTGATACCAACAATATTGCAAAACTCATTCCGCCAAGTCCGGGAATGAATATTGCGAAAGCTTTATCAAAATATGATAAATTAAAGCCTGAAGAACAGCAGCTTGTTGATGAGATGAAGTATGTTCTCAATAATCCGGGCGATGCACGTCATGATGTTTTGTCGAGTGCGAAAAAAATGGAAGGCTGCATCCGAAATACCGGAATTCACGCTTGTGGTGTAATTATTACGCCGGAAGATGTAAGTAATCTTGTTCCGGTGACGATTGCGGCGAAAGATGCTGATATTTTGGTGTCGCAGTTTGATAACTCAGTAGCAGAAAGTGCAGGTCTTTTGAAGATGGACTTCTTGGGTCTTCGAACTTTAACAATCATTAAAGATGCCTTAAAAATCGTTAAAGCAAGGCACGGCGTTGATATTGATCCGGATTTGATTCCTTTGGATGATGCTAAAACATATCAATTATTTAAGGAAGGACGAACGGTTGGGATTTTCCAGTATGAAAGTCCGGGAATGCAAAAGTACATGAGAGAGCTGAAACCAACAGTTTTTGCCGATTTGATTGCGATGAATGCTCTTTACCGACCGGGTCCGATTAAATATATTCCAAACTTTATCAACAGAAAACATGGTATCGAAGAAATTGTCTACGATTTACCCGAAACTGAAGAATATTTAAAGGAAACTTACGGAATTACGGTGTATCAGGAGCAGGTAATGCTTTTATCTCAGAAATTGGCCAACTTTACAAAAGGTGAAGCCGATACTCTGAGAAAAGCAATGGGTAAAAAGCAGATTGAAGTTCTGAATAAAATGTACCCGAAATTTATCGAAGGTGGAAGAAAAAACAATCTCGATGAAGGTCCTTTAGAGAAAATTTGGAATGACTGGAAAGCCTTTGCTGAATATGCTTTCAACAAATCTCACTCCACCTGTTATGCTTTTATTGCGTATCAGACAGCGTATTTAAAAGCGAATTATCCCGCAGAATATATGGCGAGTGTAATGAGTAATAACATTAACAATACCGAATCAATCACAATGTTCATGGAAGATTGCAAAAGTATGGGCGTTGATGTTTTGGGACCGGATGTGAATGAATCTCAATATAAATTTTCGGTGAACGAAAAAGGGCAGATCCGTTTTGGTTTGGGAGCAATTAAAGGAATTGGGGAAGGACCGAGTGAAGGGATCACCAGAGAAAGAGCCAACGGAAGATTTAAAAATATTTATGATTTTTTCGAAAGAGTTTTGCCTTCTCAAATGAATAAGAGAGTAGCAGAAAGTTTGGTTGTGGCAGGTGCATTTGATGAATTGGATTCTTACCACAGAGGTCAGTATTTTGATATTGACATGTCGGGAAGAACCAATTTGGAAAGACTGATCAGATACGGGCAAAGCTTTCAGGAAAGCAAAAACGAGATGGAGCACTCTCTTTTTGCCGATTTTGCCGAGGAAGTTCAGATAGAGCAGCCAAAATTATTACCTTGTCCTGAATGGCCGAATATGCATAAATTAAATAAAGAAAAAGAAACAATCGGGTTTTATCTTTCTGCACATCCGCTGGATGAATTTAAATTCCAGTATCAGTTTATGCAGGGAAGTTTGTCTAAAAAAGCTGTTTTAGAAAAAGATGAAGTCGCAAAAGTGGTGATTGATGAAGTTCCGATTCTGGAAAAAGATTCTGTAGATGAAACAGCAGATTTAATCGAAATTGTGTCTGATGATGTTGTTGCAGGTGAAGAGGAGGAAATTATAGAAGAAGTTGTAAAAAAAGCAGAGCCAAAAGGTGTTTTCGGATTTTTAAACCTTGATGAGGTGGATGCTTACAAAGAACAGGCTTTTGCAAATAAGCAGGAAGAATTGTTTGAAGAAAAGAAAAAAGACTGGAAAACCCTGCAGAAAGAAAGAGAAAACGGCGGTGGCGGAAAAGAATATACAGTTGCCGGATTGATCACTGAATATGTTGTGAAAGACGGTTTCAGAAGTGGCGAAAAGGTTGCTTTTGTTACTTTGGAAGATTATTCAGGGTCGTATTCTTTCAGGTTGGGAGATCGCGATTACATGAAACTGAAAGAGAAGCTTGAAGTGCAGCGTTTTGTGATTTTGAAGATAAAATTTGCTCAGGTAAAAGATGGAAGGGTCTTCGTTAACGTGAATGATGTGATTGAATTGCAGGAAGCTTTTGAGAAATTTGCCAAAAGTATTTCGCTGGTGATGGATGTGATGGATTTCAGACCTGAAGATCTTAATTTCTTCAGGAATGTTCTGAATGAAAATCAGGGGACTCAAAAGTTTAAATTTTACATTAAAAATATTGAGGATGATACCCATATTGAAGTGCAGTCGATGAAACATTCGGTAAATCTTAACGGAGAACTGATCAAAAATATTCAGCTGCTTAATAAATATGAGTTTTATCTGAATTGATATTTGTTTATAAATTAATATGAAGGTCGCAATTTAAATAAGATTGCGGCCTTTTTATTTCATAATACTAATGAAATTTTTTTCAATAATTATTTATAATTAAACAATTACCCTATTGAATTAATAGATTAATAATTAGGGATTTACGGCTGTTTTTCAACTATAGAAATATATACCATAATTAAATGTTTGTTTAATATTTTTCATAGATATAAAAATATTGTTGGTAAATTTTTAAAAATTTAACATTTTTTTTGATGTGCAATGTTAATATTTATTAATTTAGCCCTCTAATTTTAATTTAACTGAATATGAAAAACCTCTACAAAAAATCACGACATCTTTGTCTTGGTTTGAAAAGCTTGGGATTTGCAACCCTCGCTATGTTTGGAGCTTTACAAAGCGTTAAGGCGCAGGTAAGTCTCTATACTTTTGCACAAAGCTCCGGAAGTTTTAACAGTATTGCTTCCAGTGGTACTCTTTTAGCGGGAAGTGCGGCAACAACCAGTACTACCAATGATACCTCCGGTTGGGCTGCCACAATTCCTTTTAATTTTTATTTTAACAATAACAGTTATACCTCGGTTTACGTTAAYTCTAATGGGGGTGTAACATTCGGAGCAACAACAAGTACAAGCTCGACCGTTATTTCAACATCTAGTGGATATTCTGGCGCTGTTGGTGTAATGAATAGAGATTTGTGGGGAGCTTTTGTTACTTCCGGGGTAACAACCAGTGGCTCGAATGTAATAACGAATGTTGCTTCTTTTAAAGGAATTGAAGTAGGAAAGTTATTGAATAATGTAAACGGGATCCCTGCAAATACAACTGTAACTGCTTTTGATGAAACTGCCGGTACAATCACAATGTCTGCAGCTSCTACATCGAGTTCCTCTACGGCGGTTATCAGATACGGTACGGGTAAAGTTTTAACCTCTACTGAAGGTAACGCTCCTAACAGAGTTTTTGTGATTGAATGGATTGGTTATAATGATTACAGTACATCTGCATCTGGAAGCAATTATCTTAATTTTCAATTGAGATTGGCTGAATCTACAAATACTGTTTCTGTTGTTTATGGCCCGAATTTTAATATTAACACAACTGCCAGAACAAATGAGATCGGATTAAGAGGTGCTTCTAATAGTGACTTTAATAATAGATCTGCTTCTGCAACAGGATCTTGGGCAACAACAACAGCGGGAACAACCAATTCGGCAAGTGTTCATCGTGATAATTTGATTTTTCCTGCTTCAGGACAAACATTCACATGGACTCCTCCTACATGTATAGTGCCTTCAGGAGTTACTGTTTCTAACCTTACAACAGCAACGGCAACAGTTAACTGGACTGCTCCTTTTTCGGTTCCAGCTAACGGATATGAGGTATATTATAGTACTTCTAATACTGCACCAACAGCTTCAACAGTTCTAAATTCAACAAACTCAACAACTTCAACCACTACATCTGCTTCTTTAAGTGGATTGTTACCTGGTACTACTTATTATGTTTGGGTTAGATCGGTTTGTGTTGGAACTGATAGAAGTATCTGGACAGCCGCTTCTTCTTTTACAACAAATTGTGTAAGCACGAATGCTCCTTACTCTGAGAATTTTGATACTACTGCTGTAGGAAGTTCTACAAATACTAATGCTCCAAATTGCTGGAAGTATCTTGAGCCTTCTGGTTGGGGAGGATATGGTTATGTTTATACCTATAATACATCATCACCTAATGGATATTATATTTATACAGACACTGCTACAACAGGTGGAGGAATGTTGGTTTCTCCTCCGACAACTAATTTGATGAATGGTAATAACAGAGTGAGATTTTTTGCAAATGGAGGCGGTGCAGGTTATACCATGGAAGTAGGTACTCTATCTGATCCTATGGATGCAAGTACATTTGTGGCAATTGGAAATCCGATAAGCTTAACTACAACTTTTACTCAGTATACTGTAAATATTCCAGCCGGAACAAATCAGTATTTGGCTTTTAGACACGGCGGAGGTGGTACATCTAGATCTGTACGTTTTGATGACATTAGTGTAGAGTTGATACCATCATGTTTAGAGCCAACCTCAATCGTTACATCAAATATTACTTCTGATGGTGTTACTGTTGCATGGACGGCTTCGGTTACAGTACCTGCAAACGGTTATGAATATTATTATTCAACAACAAATACTGCTCCTACGGCAGCTACGGCGGCTTCGGGAACAAGTTCTGGTGTAAGTACTTCTATATCGGGATTAACAGCTAATACAACTTATTATATCTGGGTTAGATCTGTTTGTACGTCTTCAACGAAAAGTGAATGGTCTCTTATGGCTACATTTAAAACAGCTTGTAATGTTTATGTACCAAATTATACAAATGATTTTTCAACTTTCCCTGGAGCATGCTGGACGTTAGCTAACGGAGGAACACCTTCTACAGGTCCTGGAACAGGTACGACAAACTACTGGATAGAAGACGGCTTTTTAAATAATACATCTGCAGGAGCCGCAAGAATAAACTTGTTTTCAACTGGCAGAGCAGGATGGCTTATTTCTCCTGTATTTAATTTAACAGCGGGAGGATACCAGGTGAAATTTAATTATGGTATTACAACGTATTCGGGTACGGCAACTTCTGCAATGGGTTCTGATGATGTTGTAAATGTTCTGATGTCTACTGATAATGGAGTGACATGGACGGTTATACAAACATGGAATGCTGCTAATGCACCAAATAATACTAGCAATACTTTTACTTATCCTATTGCGTCTACGTCTAATCAGGTTAAATTTGCAGTCTTTGGTTCTGATGGAACTGTCGATGATACACCTGATTATAATTTCTACGTTGATAATTTTGTTGTAGAAACAGCTCCTGCATGTGTAGCACCAACTGCTTTAACCTCAAGTACGCCAACAACTACAGAGGCGAATGTTTCTTGGACAGCATCTTTATCAGCACCAAATGAATATGATGTATATGTAGGTACAACTTCGACAGCACCTACAGCTTCTTCGACTCCTACGTATCCAGGTGTTACAGGAACAACACAGACAATTACCGGAACCTCCGGAACAACATATTATGTATGGGTGAGATCTAAATGTAGTGCTTCTGAAAATAGTATTTGGGCAGGTCCGGTATCATTTACATTGCTTACTACTCCTCCTGTTAATGATTTATGCTCTGGAGCAATTGCTTTGGTTCCAGGTGCAAATTTTGCTCAAAATGCTATAACTACTACTAATGTTGGTGCTACAACGGATGGTACAACTTCTTGTCAAACTAGCAGAGGTGATAATGTGTGGTATTCTGTAGTTGTTCCTTCAAGTGGTAGTATCACAATAGAAACACAAAGTGTTGCAGGTTCAGGTTTAATGGATACTGTACTTTCTGTTCATAGTGGTACTTGCGGATCGCTGACAAGCATTGCTTGTGATGATGATTCTTCTACAGATGGAAGTTTCTCTTTAGTTTCTTTAACAGGACAGACACCGGGAACTACGCTTTATGTAAGTGTTTGGAGATATACTGGAACTGTTGGAGGTGCTTCAACTAATGGGCAGTTCAAGCTTTCGGCTTATGACGCGAGTTTGTCAACTGCAGAATCTGTTAAGTCTAAGAATGATATCAAAGCTTATCCAAATCCATTTACTGATGTTTTGAATATTTCAGATATTTCAAATGTGAAATCTATTTCTGTAGTAGATGTATCAGGAAAATTGGTTAAAACTTTTGATAAACCAGAGTCTGTTCTTCATTTAGGAGGATTAAATTCAGGAATGTATTTAGTTGTTCTGAATATGAAAGATGGTTCTAAACAAACCATTAAAG